>JBAZPO010000007.1 GCA_041648175.1 Desulfobaccales bacterium
CACGATGCTGATTATTTCGTTCCCCCACAACCCCACCACCCGGTGTGTGGACCAGGACTTCTTCAAGCGCATCGTGGAGTATGCCCATAAGTACCACGTGTATATTATCCATGACTTCGCTTACGCCGACCTGGTCTTTGATGACTATAAGGCCCCCAGCTTCCTCCAGGTGCCCGGCGCCAAAGAGGTGGGGGTGGAGCTGTTCTCGCTGTCCAAGAGCTACAACATGCCCGGCTGGCGCATGGGGTTTGTGGTGGGCAACCAGCGCCTGGTCCACGCTTTAACCCGCATCAAGAGCTACCTGGATTACGGCGTCTTCCAGCCCATCCAGATCGCCTCCATCATCGCCTTAAACGGCCCCTACGACTGCGTGGAGCAGACCGTGGCGGTCTATAAAGAGCGGCGGGACGCCCTGTGCCGGGGCCTGCACAACATCGGCTGGCGGGTGGAACCCCCCAAGGGCACCATGTTCGTCTGGGCCCGCATCCCCAAAAAGTTTCGGCACCTGGGCTCTGTGGAATTCTCCATGATGACCATCCGGGAGGCCAAGGTCGCGGTAGCCCCAGGCCTGGGCTTCGGCGAGTTCGGGGATGAATACGTGCGCTTCGCCCTGGTGGAAAACGTCCACCGCACCAATCAAGCCGTCCGGGGCCTGCGCAAAGTCCTGCGCATGAGCCTGGAAGAACTGGGCCTGCCCGCGCCGGAGAAGCCGGAGAAGTGAGATTATTTTGAGGGAGGAGGCCAGGGCCGAAAGCCCCTGCACTTATGAAAAACTCCCTCAAACTTCCTCCCCCAACCCCGAAAAGGGGCAATGGGAGAGAGGCTTTTATGCTCTGAAAATGCCCTTGGTGGCACAGGCGTCTCGCCTGTGCAAACGCAGGCTGAAATCCGCGGGTTCTGACACTGCCAAGGGGCTGCGATGCTGCACTTCAGTTTTCTGAAAATGACTCTCGTAGGGCGCGTCTTACGCGCCAAAAATGGTGCGTGAGACGCACCCTTCTTTAATTTTCATGGTTTTGAGTGTTCCCTTGGAACATGAATGGCTCGTTCCCAAGTTGCACTTGGGAACGCAATTATGGCCCAAGCTGGGCTTGGGCACATTAATCACTAATTCCGCTCTTATAGGAATATCCTCTTGTCCCCAAGCTCCTGCTTGGGGACGCATCTGGATGCCAAGCTCTGCTTGGCAAAACCTGTCAACGTCACAATGAGCAGATTTTGCTTCTAGCTCCTAAACCGCAGCTTGCAATCCGCTGGATCAATCAAGAAAATCTAACTAGGTTGAGATTCTTGATATTGGAACCATATCTGGAATTTTTAACGGACCGACGTTAAGTAGGGAAATGGCAAGATATATCGCTTGCTTAGATGCTTAGAATTTCTCTATAGACATATTTAGCTAAAGCATCCCAACTTACTTTTTGATGTAACCTCTCTTCACTTTGCCAGTCTTCAGGAGAGATAGAGCAACCCTCAATTGTCACACATTTTGATGGAAAATCAGGTAAATAAGCGTGCAATTGGGCAGTCCATTGAGCTAAATTAGATTTTTCCATATCTACCACCATGGCCTCCCAAGAATACCAAAAAGGCCAAGCCTTAGCTTGTCTGACCTGATATCCCGCCGTTACTAAAACAGGGTTAAAAATAACACCATATTTTAGCCTGCTTCCCTTAATATCAAGCCCTCTTTCCCATTGGATCTTTTCATCAAGTCCCACTACTACAATACTTTTTCCACCTATGTCTTCGATTAGGCGCAAAACCGCAGCAATCGTCAATGCCGGGCGGAGAAAATCTAAAGCAGCAGATGTTTTGATATCTTCCTGGATTTTTGTATCGTAAGTTTTAGTGTTTATAGCCACAAGTTCCGCAAGAGTAAAGTCCGAGATTACCTTTTGGAAATAACTATGCATTTTGTGACATGAATCCGTTTTAGGTTTATATAAGTCACTCATGAATGAAAAATCAATATCTATTAAATTGCGTTGCAGCATATACTTTTTTAGATTTCGCATGAATTCTTCAGATTCATTTCGAGGAGTGTCTTTTGCACCACAGTCAGCTATTAGCACATGCACTTTCCACCCGAGAAGAGTTAGCAACCTGATAATTTCAACTTGTCCTCGATGGATAGCATTTACTAAATCTCTGGGAACTACAGGCCAGATTATTGAGGCCGGATTGGCGACATCGTTAACTGAGAAATTGGATATTACCACTGATGCATTTTTAAGATGCTCTATTATCAAAGGGGCCAACCCATATTCCGGGTCATCACCTCCAAGGGTGCACCAATCTAAAGAATATAACGTTTGCTTTGGAGGCTTCTCAATACCTTTTAACTCAAAATCCCCGCAATATTTAAAATATTTCCCAGCCTTGTAAGACTCCCAAATAGTCTCAAAGGCATTTACCAACCCTTCATTCACCCAAACCTCACCAGGAATAGCGAGACCTTCAACTCTGGATGCTTGGTTTGGACCTGATCCAAAAACGTCATCTCCATCAGGTTCTGCTACCCCTAGATACAATGCGATTCTAATTTGAAACGGGCTTCTGCTCTGACATGGTCGAGGAAAATAATATTGCTGGAGTTGCACGGCAAATTTTAAGGCAGATTTAAGTTCATTAAAGGTAATCATGTGCGCATCGCCGATGCTTTTAATATATTTACCTCCAACAGATTCGGCTAATAACTTACCTACTCGCAAATAATCTTCGCGAAAAGGCTTAATTTTATCATGGCCAAGTTGTGCCGTAAGATTGGTAAAGTCTTTTAGATCAGCAAAACATGTTACTTCCACCCTGCTACCCATCTCCATCTCCTCATCTGGCGGTAGAGAAATTTAAGTATCGTGCACCATGTGCCTGCATATCAATCTTATGCAATAACATTTCTAATCTTGGCCGCTTAGGATATTCTTCATCCAATATAACTTTTCCACATTCAACATTTGACTCAGTTCTGAACGTGCCATCCGGGGAAACCAATATAACTTCATTTGCGGTTTTATTGTGGGCTACCTGAACAGCCATTCTGCGATTCCAATCCTTTTTGTATTTAGAAAGAAGCTCCTTTTGTGTATATTCGATGAATCTCATTCTTGTCTGCTTCGACATTTTAAGCTTATCATATGCTTGTTGCTGTTCGATGGAAGGAGCTACCATAAGGATTCGCCATCCACTTACTTTCAATTTAAATAATTTGTCTCCAAAAGATAATAAATCGCTAGAATTAATTTTCGTCGCTACAGTTTGTACAGCGATTCTAACATTTTCATTAATACATTGACACAATGCACTTATGGCAGCATCTACAGTACTTGGATGAATATTCCGCAATTTAGGATACATTTTATTTACTGGCCGAAGCTCATCGTTAATTTGTGGCCGTTCAGAATCAATTGAAATCCGGACAAATACATTGTATTGCTTAAATATTTTTAAGTGATTAGAATTAAATGTATATGCGCTTGTATCAATTATAATTCCTGTCTTTTTATGAAGTAATGCGATCGCCTTTTCTAAATGATGGCTAAACAAAGGGTCACCCCCAGTCAAAACAACCACTAGGGGTTTAAACGATAAGATTGCCTCGGCAATTTCATCGATCTCATTTTCATCAGGTTCCTGGCACTTGCCTCTCATCAGATCTTCGGCATAGCAGTATTGACACGCCAAGGGACAATTACCTGTTAATAGCCAGTTTATCAGAATAGGGCGATTGGGATTGGGTAGTATTTTCCAAGCATCAGCATTTGGTAATAGATGAGGAATAGGATATTCGACATCCTTCAAGGGGATAGACCAGCCCGGGCCTAATGCTTTTTCATATTCAACTGAAGGGGCTTTGTCAGATTTCTGCTCAAGCCACATGAGTACTTTCTTACTGTCTTCCTCTCTACAGGCAAAAACTAAACCCAAATAAGGAGAATATACGAAAAGACCAAAACCTTCGTCTTCACGTACAAACAATCCAGATTTCGTATGCAAAACATTCTTAAGGGTCATTTTCTCCACACCTTTATGGTGTATTCCATGTGTCGTGCTCTAAGTCCCTTTGCTCTCGGGTTTATTGAACCTAAGTGGGACATTTCACGGGTGAGGTCCCTATCTATTTCGGCATCGAACCCGAGATTGCGCCAGATTTCGACTACGGCATCAGAAATAGGGACAACTATATTCCTGGTTGTATTGTTCACAACGATAATATAACCCTCAAAATTATTACTTAACGCCTTGGATATATTCAAGAATGCTTTTTCAAGTTCGGAAAAATAACTCGCAAAATAAGGTATATAGTAGACTTTGTTATCATAACAAGCATCTTTAGTTTTACCTTTGAAATTATCGATGCTTGAAAGAAATTTCTTAGCGGATGTACTACTGATTGTATATCCTTTACCCTCGTTATGAGCTTTTATTGAAGAGACATATACAGTCCCAATTAGTGTGCGAGTAAAAGGGTAGCCACCAATTAGCTGCATATTAGTTAATTCGACTAAGAAAGCATTTTCTGGAGCAAACATCGAGGAATAATCTTGGCTGTTTGGAAATGGAGGGGATGTTATCATGGCTGCAAACTTGCTCTCAGGCAACTCTATGGTTCTACAATCACCATAGATAACTTGATGGCGAAATACTTTACAAACAGAAGGGTCTGAGATTGACAACAGTCTTTCCACAACTGCATTAATATAATCATAAAAATCTGTTTGCCACCCGGTATAAACACATATGCCTCCGCGCTTGATATGTATCACAATATTACCTGTAACAGATGATGAAAACCTTCCAACAAATGGCAATAAAAATGCTAAGCATAGCTCCTCAGTGTTACAAATTGATAAATCCATTTCATTTAGTATTTTCTTACATAAATAAAATAGACGTAGTAATATTCTTTTAGATTCATCTGGAAACCAATCTTTTGAAACACTAGCTTTTACTTTAGCCTGTGGCCAATTCTTGCGATACTCTTTCAACCTCTGAGCAAGTGTAATGAACTTCATTGCATTGCCGGGATGTATTAAAACCTGCCATAAATATGCTGGTGGATTATATTCAATTGAATATGCTGAAACACCCCGCTTAGAACAATATGACATTAATGTACCATATCCTGCCATGGGGTCTAAAATCTCTCGCCGCTCTGCCAACTTCTGCACTAACGGAAATACTTTATCTTCTTCAAAGGCCGCATACGTGCGCCCACTTTTTAGCAAAGCACGATATAATCCACGTATACAAGACAAGTTTCCGAGTTTATCCACTCAGTTTGCTCTCCTACCAGACTAATCAATGGTTTGGACTTTTGATCTATGCTTTACACCATATGGAAATTATAGCCTATCTGCCATGGGGGTGAGGAAAAATTTAGCTCACTTTTAATTGGTTTTCAAGTTTCGTCAGATCGTGCGACTTAAAATATTCATGGGTTGGTGTGTGTCGCTCACTGCTATATATGTGTACCTTAGGTCATAAAAAATAGATATTCGATATAGTTATCATAAGTGCGCGTCCGATGATACGCCAAGAGAGAAAAATCTATCAGCCCGTAGGGCGGGAAAGCGCAGCGCATCCCGCCTAACCTGCCCCTGATGAAAATTGTCATTCTGAACACCGTGCAGCATCTCGCTTTTTCGGCAAGTTGAAACCTTTCCCTGCGTTCAGACAGCCCCGAAAACCGGTTTTGCCATGGCTTCCAGGCTCGCTGAGAACCTTCTTCGTCGAATTCGGGTCAATGATACTTTCTTTTCTGGCAATTCCCCTAACCTGCCTCTATAGTGAGCCAAAACCCTCGTCTCAACTGCCAGGGCTTTGGTCTCCGGCCAGTAGCACAGGCTTTCCAGCCTGTGCAGACCGTGATTTAGGCCCAATGCTGTTCACTTAAGCAATTGTAGGGGCGGGGTTTCCCCGCCCTGGCTTAAACGTGCCATGGGTTGGGCGGGCAAACCCCGCCCCTACAGCCAATTTTTGCGGCGGAAAGATTTTCCTATGATCCTTTTAACCAGATTCATGCGCCCAATATTCGCACCCTTGTTCCGGTCCGGCCGGTTTTCTGCGAAACCTTCCGTAACCCTGCGATACAGCACCGGAACCTGGACCGCTGCCAGCGGCACAACGGCGGATGCGCTGTGGCACTACCGCGGGACAACCGCGCTTGAGAGCGGGAGGCCTGCGTTTGAAAGAGCAACAATATCGCAATGTTGCGGTTCAGCGTCCCGGTGTTTTTTCTTATTTGTTCTAAAAGGCGGTCAAAGCAGGATTTCACAAGGGTGCTAGTTGCCCTTAAAAAATCTGCAAATATCTAACATGCTGTTTATTCAGTCATTTTTGGGGACAGCCCGAATCGCGAGCAACCCATTGAAAATACAAGATTATTCACTGCGATCCCAATGACCTTGCAAGAAATGTGGTTTTCCAATGGGTTATTTTTGATAGAAACATCTGGGATATGACCCCAGGCATTTGTTAAAATGAGACTCTGCGCGGCGCACAAATTGATAGCCGGGAGAATTGAGGTTTTGAAATGGCCTGTAAAAGAGATTCACTGGGATGCAGATGAAAGCCATTAACATCGGCCTGATCGGTTTTGGCACGGTAGGGGAGGGGGTGGTGCGTCTGCTCACCGAGCAGCAGGAGTTGTTGGCCCGGCGCCTGGGAGTCCCCCTGATCCTGAAGAAGGTGGCGGACCTGGACCTTGAGCGGCCCCGGGCCGTGACGCTCCCCGCGGACCACCTTACCACCCGGGCGGCCGACATCCTTATTGACCCGGAAATCGACATCGTGGTGGAACTCATCGGCGGTACCGGCGCCGCTCGGGAGTATGTCCTTTCGGCAATTGCGGGGAAAAAGCACGTGGTCACCGCCAACAAGGCCCTTCTGGCCCACCACGGCAATGATTTATTGGCGGCCGCGGCGGCCGCTGGGGTGGAGATCGCCTTCGAGGCCTCGGTGTGCGGTGGTATTCCCATCATTCTGGCCCTGCGCCAGGGGTTGACTGCCAACCGGGTCCAGGAGTTGTTCGGCATCCTTAATGGCACTGCTAATTACATCCTCACCCAGATGACTGGCAGCGGCGCCTCCTATGCCCAGGCCCTGGCCGAGGCCCAGGCCCAAGGGTTCGCCGAAGCCGATCCCACCCTGGACGTGGAAGGCATCGATACCGCCCATAAGTTGGCCATCCTCATGAGTTTAGCCTATGGGGCCCAGTTGGACCTGGAGTCCATCGCGGTAGAAGGCATCAGCCGGCTTAACCCTGTGGACCTACAATTCGCCGGGGAATTCGGCTACTGTCTCAAACTTCTGGCCATTACCCGGGATGACGGGCACCGGGTGGAGGCTCGGGTCCATCCCACCCTGGTCCCTCGGGACCACATGCTGGCTAACGTCAGTGGCGCCATGAACGCCGTGTACCTCACCGGCGACGCAGTGGGTCCCATCCTCCTCTACGGCCAGGGAGCCGGTATGATGCCCACGGCCAGCGCCGTGGTGAGTGATATCATAGAATTGGCCCGCAATCTCATCTGCGGGGTGCCCGGGCGGGTGCCGGCCCTGGGATGGGAATCGGCTCTCACCACCCGGCGGCTCATCAAGCCCATTAATGACCTGGTGACCAATTACTACCTGCGCTTTTCGGCCCTGGACCAGCCCGGGGTGCTGTCCCAGGTCTCGGGTATCCTGGGGAAACACAATATCAGCATCGCCGCGGTGATCCAAAAGGGCCGGGAAGTGGCAGGCACGGTACCCATAGTTATGATCACCCACGAGGCCCGGGAGGCTGACGCCCGTCAAGCCATGGCCGAGATTGACGAGCTGCCCAGCGTCTCCCCCCCCACCGTGTTTTACCGCATCGAAGACCCGCACCTCCACTCTGCCCAGATTTAACGGCGAGGCGGACCTGCGTGTCACCCATCAGGGGGCCGAAAGTGTGGGGAGGGAAGGCCGAAGTCAGATTAACCTGGCTTCTGATTGTTCTGGCCCCTCGGCGCTCCCCCGGGTTTCACTAAACCCGGTTCTGGTTGGAATCCACGCACTCATGCCTTTTTTCCTGAGAAAAATTAAAGTAAATCGTAAGATTGGTCGACAGTATAGGGCAACATCACTATTGCATGTACAAGCAGGTCATATATTGTGGTGAAAGGAGATTTTGATGAGCGATTTTTGGGCCTTCCGGACCATGGTCACTCCGGTCATCATCCAGATTATTTTCTGGGTTGGCGCCCTCATGTGTCTTATAGTCGGGGCAGGCATGATAATCATGGGAGTCAGTGCCCATCAATCGGGTCTGGGACATTATATCTGGAAAGGGATCTTGCTGTTCATTCTCGGCCCCCTGGGAGTCCGGCTCTATTGTGAGATTTTGATCGTCTTTTTCCGCATCAACGAGACTCTAACAGAGATCAAGCACGATCTCGAACGGCGGTCCCAGGCATAAGCGGTGGGCCCCCCCGAAAATTGGGCCGGGAGACCAAGTTGGAAGATAATGGAGCGGGACCAGGCACAAGCGTGCATAATCTATATCTGTAAGGAGGTATATGGACCATGAAGAAGAGAGCGGTTTTAGTCTATGCGGTACTGGTGGCGGTAATTGGCATCTTTTTGGTGGGCTGCGTCACGGCGCCTTCCGGCTCCTCGACTCCAACCCAGGCGGACCTATTGGCGCAGGCCGGGTTTAAAGCACACACGCCGAAGAGCCCCCAAAGAGTGGCCCTGGTTGACACCCTGCCAGCCAAGAAAGTGGTTTTAAATCAGTATAATAAACCCCTCTATATGGTGTGCACCGATCAGGACACCAATCAGTGCTATTTGGGTGACAAGGCGGCCTATGACCGTTATCAGCAAATGGCCATCCAGAATGCCTTTTCTGAAGACCAGCACAAGGTGTCGGAGCAGCGCTCGGACCCCGAGTGGTGGAACATGTGGGTGGATTCCCAGGGCGGCGGTTGATTCTTTGCCGCAGGATCACCGAGGGGTCTAAAATTGGCCCAGGGGAGATAAAGGGGGGCAAGCCCCAGAGGTAGAATTATATCTTCAAAGAGGATATACGGAGCATGAGAACCAGAGCGGCTCTACTCTATGCGATGCTGGCGGTGGTAATTGGTTTATTTATTGTGGGCTGCGTCACGGCCCCATCCAGCAGTCCGGCCACATCGCAGGCGGACTTGCTGGCGCAGGCCGGATTTACCCTGCGAACGGCGGACACCCCAAAAAGATTGGCCTACATCAATTCCCTGCCGGCTCAAAAAGTGGTGCAGCAAAATTATAAAGGCAAGACCCATTATGTAGTCTGCCCCGACCCCAGCACCAAGCAGTGCTATGTGGGGGATGAGGGGGCGTATCAACGTTATCAGCAATTGAGCCTCCAGCAAAACATCTCCGCAGAGCGGCACGCGGTGTCAGAGCAGCATTGGGACCCCGAGTACTGGACCCTATACGCGGATTCCCAGGGCGCAGGCCGATAGACTCAATGGGCAGGACCGCCTGAGGGGATTGTGGCAATCCCTTCAGGCTTTCCTTTCCCATGGCAGAACAATTCCAACCTTGCCGATAAACCTGTCCTGTTTCCTGCCTTGCCCACCTGCGCCTCACCGGTTATTATTAAAAAAGGCTCGCGTTGGATTTTCCCGGATGCGGGGCCGGCGTGAGTAATTTTCTCAGGCTCACTCTTCCTGAGTAAGGAACAGGTCTGTCATGAAATATGTCATTTTGGTGGGCGACGGCATGGGGGATTACCCCGTGGCCGAGTTGGGGGGCAAGACTCCTTTGGAGGCTGCGGCTACCCCACATTTGGACGAACTGGCCCGGCGGGGCGATCTGGGGTTGGCCCGTACTATTCCGCCGGGGAAAGAACCGGGCAGCGACATCGCCAATCTGGCCATCATGGGGTACGATCCGGTGCGTTACCATACCGGGCGGGCCCCCCTGGAGGCTGCGGCCCTGGGGGTGGAATTGGGGCCTGAAGAGGTGGCTTTTCGCTGCAACCTGGTCACCCTGCGCCATGAGGGCCCTCAGCTTTTTATGGAGGATTACTCTGCCGGACACATCACCAGCGCCGAGGCCAAAGACCTCATTGCCGCTCTGGAAGCCGCTCTGGGCCGGGACGGACGCCGCTTTTTCCCGGGAGTGAGCTACCGCCATCTCCTGGTGTGGCGTGAAGGGGACGCCGCCTGGCGTACTTACCCACCCCATGACTGGACCGGCCAGGCAGTGGGCCACCTCATGAGCGGAGATGCTCAGCCCCTATGGGACTTGGTTCGGGCCTCGTGGCCGGTGCTTGCCGATTTGGATGTTAACCGGCGCCGGCTGGCGGCCGGAAAAAGACCTGCCACCTCCATCTGGCTCTGGGGCCAGGGTCGGTCCCCCCAAATGCCCACGTTGCAGGAGCGTTTTGGCCTGAGTGGCGCGGTGATCTCGGCGGTGGACTTGATCCGGGGCATCGGCAAGTACGCCGGGTTGAGTTCCATCCTAGTTCCCGGCGCTACGGGTTTTTTGGACACCAATTACGCCGGCAAGGTGGCCGCGGCTATAGAGGCTTTGAAAGAGATGGACCTGGTCTTTGTGCACGTGGAGGCCCCGGATGAAGCGGGCCATAGCGGCGAACTGTCTTTGAAGCTCCAAGCCATCGAAGACTTCGACGCCAAGGTGGTGGGGCCGATGATGGCCGGGTTGGAGAAGTTGGGGGACTTTCGGGTCCTGGTGCTTTGCGATCACCTCACCCCCCTGGCGCTCCGCACCCACACCGATGAGCCGGTGCCCTATGTCCTCTATGATTCCCGGACCCCGGGAGACCAGCCCCGGCCATACACCGAGGCCGCGGCCCAGGCCACCGGAGTCATCCTGGAACAGGGCGCTGACCTGCTGACCCGGTTACTGCAGCGGTAACGAAGAGATAAGAATCCTTACGCAAAAGGGGGGACCCCGTAGGTCACCCCTTTTTTTTGCCGTTATTGGGTAGTGGTTAAAATTCAGGCTATTGCCCTAATTCTCAAAAAATTAAGCCACTCTCTTAATTATTTTCCTCTTGGATGATTCTGCCTAGTGAGGAAAAAGAAAATCCCTGGTTTCCCAGGGTGCCCAGCATCAAGCAATCGATGATGGGTTCGTTCACCGGTTTTTCGGCGTGCCATTGCACAATAAAATTTGCGCCCACACCTTCATCACCTCTTTTGGGTTCCTTGACGATGACCCGTGTGGCCGCCAGAGGCTTGAGGGTGACCGGTTTTTCCAAATATTTATAAGCCAGTTTGCCGTCGGTATCATAATGATCGATTCGGTCTAGCGTAATGGGCTGCGACGGGTCGGTATTATGGATAATGAGATTGGCCCTTAAGGGAACCACCATTAACATGGGCGGGCCGCTTATTACATTGGCATAACTGGGGATATAGACGGTTTGACCCTTTACCATTTTGGCTGCACCCAAGGCCGAGGCGCTGAAGTTAAAAAGTAGCATAGTTGCCACTATGGCCGTCACAGCCATCTGTTTTACATTTTTACTCAACATGGATTCTCCTCCAGGCAGGCAAGGATAGGAGTGGGTGTTTATTGCCTTATCGACCAGATAATTAAGGGACTAAAAACGCGGGCACGGATTTTTTTCGGAGCCCTGGAATCATATTGGTGAAAAATATCCTTGGTTTTTCTTTATACCAGATTCTTGAGGCAGCGTACGGCGTTCTGGAAAAGGGCCAAGCCGGCGCCGACTCGATCCGGATAGGGTTCGCCCTGACGTCGGAAGGGTTCTTTATCCCGGGTCCAGGCGGGATGCTGGAAAGAAGAGATATGGGCTTCGGGGTGGGGCATGAGGCCCAGGACCCGGCCGGTGGTGTCACAGATACCGGCGATGTCCAGGAGGGAACCGTTGGGGTTATAGGGAAACCGGCCCAGGGCCGCTTTTCCTGAAGGCGTGGCATATTTCAGGGCGATCTGGCCCCGGTCGGCCAGCTCCGCCAGGACCGGGCCATCGGCGTAAAATTTCCCCTCGCCATGGCGGATGGGTAGCTCCAGAAGGTCGATCCCCTGGGTAAACACGCACTTTGACGGCATGGCCTTGAGGTGGACCCAGGCATCCCGGAAGTTGCCGCAATCGTTGGGGATCAATGCAGTCAGCCGGGCGGTGGCGTGCCCGGGCAGGCCCGGCAGCAGCCCCAGGTTAACCAGAACCTGGAAGCCGTTACAGATACCGATGACCAGGCGGCCCGCGGCGATAAATTCTTGTAGGGCGGAGCCCAAGGCCAGCTTTAATCTCAAAGCCAGAATGACTCCGGCGCCGTGGTCATCCCCCCAGGAAAACCCTCCGGGCACGGCCAGAAGGTGGTAGTCCCAGAGTAGGCCCGGATTTTCCAAGAGATCGGTGGTGTGGACCCGCACCGCGTCGGCCCCGGCCTGGGAAAGCGCGAAGGCGGTTTCATAGTCACAGTTCAGACCGTAGCCATACAGAACTAAGGCTTTGGGCCTTAGCTCCGGGTTTTCGGTTTGCGGTTTTCGGTTCCGGGTATTCATAAATCAGATGGCAAAGATAACAGTTAATAGGTTGGTGGGCAATGCCCGCCCTGCTTAATTTTATTGAGCCGACACACGAAAAAAAAAGTGTCCCATTGGATCTTTAAAAAGTATTATAGTATTATCAATATGTTATCTATTAAATCAGTTTTCGCTGGTGCGATTTTAGCGATTTTGTCCCGCGTGTGTAGCACCCTTGTCCCGCCGCGGTGTGCTTCTGTCCCGCCAGCATGCGTTCTATTCCCGTCTGTCACGCGTTCAATTTCCGCCCAGAGGCGGCAGTGTATCGGCCACAGGGCCTGCGGAGGCGGGACGTTTCGACTGCAACCCGCCTGAGGCGCAGTTAAACATGGAGAAGCAAGGGTTTCCAGAAAAGAATGAACAGTTGACCCGCAATTATGTCATCCTAAACGAAAAATCAGGAGTGATGGCTTTGGAAAAAATCCTTCTTTTTCCATTCACCCTAACTCCCTCCCCCAGGGGTGAGATGAGATTAAATTAAATAAAACAATGACATATAGATGTTCAGCCATAAGGCGAGAGGAAATAGTTAAACTTTCTTTGAAACCATTATGGGTGTTCTCACAACGAAGTATGAAAATGTAAGGATGGCGGGCACGGAGGCCCGCCCCACCGGCACAGAGGCCCGCCCCAACAGCGGGTTTAATGGCGGGCAGTGTCCGCCCTACACCTGTGAAAGGCGGGGTGCGCTGCGCTTTCCCGCCCCACGGCTACGGGTCCCTGACCCCTGGTTTCCTACTTCTTCCCGGTCTTCTTCTTGGGAGCCGCCTTGGTCGTCTTCTTTTCTTCCCGCTTCTGTTTCTGGGCTTCCAGTTCGATGACCTTTTCCCGCTTCACTTCCACCCGTTTGGCCTGTTTGCGCCAGGCATAGACGATGGGGCTGGCCACGAAGACGGAGGAGTAGGTGCCCACCAGCACGCCCAAGATCATGGCCAGGGCGAAGTCCCGCAAGACCACGCCGCCGAAGAAGAACAGCGCCACCACCACCAGGAACACGGTAGTGCTGGTGATGATGGTCCGGGAGAGCACCTCGTTAACGCTGAGATTGATGATGTCTCCCAGTCTGCCCCTTTTCCGGGCCAGATTTTCCCGGATGCGGTCGAAGACCACCACGGTATCTGTAAGGGAGTAGCCCGCCAGGGTCAAGAGGGCGGTGACCACCAGCAGGGTGATCTCGACGTTGAACAGCCAGAAGATGCCCAGGACGGCCAAGACGTCGTGAAAGGTGGCAATAGTGGCGCCGATGCCGAAGATGAATTCGAAGCGCCAGGCGATGTAGATAATGATGCCGAGCATGGAGATGATGATGGCCACGATGGCCTTGTTGCGCAGGTCACCGCTGATCGAGGCCCCGATCTCCTGTTTGCCGATAACCTTGAACTGATTGTCGGGCATGGCTTTATTGAGCATATCGGCCAGGTGCTCGGACATCTGCCCCACGGAAGACTCGGACTTTTTGAGTTTGACCATGAGCTCCTTGCCGCCTTCAATCTGCTGAATCTCGGCGTGTCCCCAGCCTTCTTTGTTGAGGGCGTCCCGGACCGCGTTGACGGTGAAGGGCTTGGCTGCGGTCATCTCGACCAAAGCGCCGCCGCTGAACTCCACTCCCAGGTTGCCCTGGCCACGGGAGAGCTGCACGAAGGCCACCAGGCCCAAAATCGCCAAGGCCCCGGAAATGGCGAAGGCGTAATGGCGCCAGCCGATGAAGTCGATGTTGCGCTGCTTGAAGAATTCGAAAAAGCTGAGCTTTTTCAGCCAGCGCTTGACCAGCAGCCAGTCGTAAACCACCCGGGTGCCGAACAGGGCGGTGAACAGGTTCAGGATGACACCCAGGCTCAGGGTGACGGCAAAGCCCTTGATTGGCCCGGTGCCGAAGAGGAAGAGGGCAAAGGCGGTGATCAGGGTGGTGACGTGGGAGTCGATGATGGTCCAGAAGGCCTTGTCATAGCCGCCGTCGATGCTGGCCTTTAAGGGCTTGCCGGCATGGAACTCCTCTCGCATCCGTTCGTAGATAAGGACGTTGGAGTCCACTGCCATGCCGATGGATAAGATGATGCCGGCTATACCCGGCAGGGTAAGGGTGGCGCCCAAAAGCGACAGACATCCCAGGAGCAGGATGACGTTGAGGATCATGGCGTAGTCGGCCACCAGCCCGGAGAAGCGATAGTAGAAGATCATGAAGCCGATGACCAGGATGGTTGCCAGCAAACCGGCGGTGAGACCTTTTTTGATGGAGTCGGCTCCGAGGGTGGGACCCACGGTGATATTCTGGACGATCTTGACGGTGGCCGGCAGGGCCCCGGCCCGAAGCACGATGGCCAAGTCGTGGGCCTCGGCCGGGGTGTAGGAGCCAGTGATCTGGGCCTTACCGCCGCCGATGCGCTCCTGGATAGCCGGAGCCGATCGGACTACCCCGTCGAGGATGATGGCCAGACGGCGCTTGACGTTTTCCCCGGTGATCTTGCCGAACTCCGTGGCTCCCCGATTATTAAAGTCCACGGATACGTAAGGCTCATTATAGTCGCCGATGCTTACCCTGGCGTTTTTTATCGCGGCGCCGGTGAGGAGGACCTTCTTTTTGAGCAGCAGGGGCTTGCTTTCCAGCCGGCCGGTGTCCCGATTAATGCTTTTTTCGATATAAACTTCATTATCCGCAGGAATCTTATCCGCCAGGGCCTGGTTGAGCTGCTCCCGGGCATAACCGGGTTTCAGGGCGCCGGTTTTGAGGGCCTGCTCGATCAATTCGGGCAGATTGACCTGGGCCTGATCATCCACCAGCTTGAATTCCAACTGGGCCGTCTGGCCGATAAGGTCCAGGGCCCGCTGGGGGTCCTGGATGCCGGGAAGCTGGACCACGATCTGGTCGGAGCCCTGGCGCACCAGGACCGGTTCGGTCACCCCGAACTGATCGATGCGGTTACGGAGAACCTCGAGGCTCTGGGACAGGGTGCGTTCCCGGATCTGGTTGATTTCATCGGGCTTGAGGCTCAGGACAAAGGCCAGACTGCCATCCTGGCGTTGAGGCTCCCCGGCTGCGAGATGGGGGAATTCCTCCTTCAAGAATTTTTGGAAAGCCACCTGTTCGTCTTTGTTCACCAGGGTGACGGGCAGAATATCTTTGGCTACATCTCCCACTTTGAGCGCCAGACCGCGTTTTTTCGCCAATTCGTTCATGTCGGTGGCATCGCGGTTCAAGGCATTACCGATGGCGCTCTCCATATCCACCTGGAGGATCAGATGCATGCCTCCCTTCAGGTCCAATCCTAACTTCAAGCCGCGGCTCACATGCTTTTCCCACCAGCCGGGCAGTTCACCGGTGACGGACGGGAGCACGAAGACAATGGCGATGATGGTGAGGATAAATAAGAAGAGAAACTTTAAGCGAATTGCTCGCAACATGCACCGATCTCCTTAGCTTCGAGGGCGAGTCTGGCGTTGTTTATGTAATTTAACCTTTTAATTTAAAGGGTTATATTATAAAGGCGCACCTGGAAAGCGACTCGTCCTCGTTTAACTTAATCGATAGAAATTACCTGAGAGCTCCCGGATTGTCAAGGTTCTTGGCCCTGTAGACCGTGGCGAATCGGTCAGGTTTTCCGCGGGGCCTCGTCCCAAGCTGTGCCCATATAGCGTTTGGCAAAAGATCCTTAAGGCGGGATGCGCTTCGCTTCCCGCCCTACGGCACTACAGGCTGGCCCACAATTGGGATGTGCAGCAGGGTATTATACCGACTGGCTTGGGTGCGGGTTTGGCCGGAGGCGTCAACTTCGTTTCGAATGAACAAGGTGTCAATTGAAGATATTTTGGGTTTTGCTTGAAATTATCGGTCAAAAAAGAATTCTTCTTCGGGCAATTTCAAAGCGGTGAGGAAATTGCCATAGACCGCGCCGGTGTCGATCCCAATCTTATTGGGCATAAGTAACGGCTCCTTGAAAGGTGTGTGTCCAAAAATGACCCGCCGGCCAAAATCCTCCTGGGAGGTGATAAATTCTCCCCTGATCCACAGCAAATCTTCTTCTTTCTGGTCTGTCAGCGCCACGCCGGGCTTGAGGCCGCCATGCACGAAGATATAATCGGCAGTTTCATAATAAAGCTGTAAATCCTGGTAAAACTGCCGGTGATCCGGCGGCAATCCCAGGTTTTCCTGGTCTACCCAATCGTCCCCCCAGTAATCTTCCAGGGTTGCCAGGCCGCCGTTGAAGAGAAAGAACTCCTTTTCCCGGCCCTGGAGGAAGTCCAGGAACATGGCTTCATGGTTACCCTTGAGGCAGATGACTTGTCCCGGCGGGGCCAGACTTTTCAGGCGGATGATATAATCCACCACCCCCCTGGCCCGGGGGCCGCGGTCAAGATAATCCCCCACGAACAACAGCCGGTCTTGTTTAAGATCGGGGTTGATCTTTTCCATGAGGCGTTCCAGGGATTCCAGGCTCCCGTGGATGTCGCCGATGGCGTAGAGGTCGCCGCCCATGTGAGTCCTTTTGTTGCAGGGGGACACCTGTGCGTGTCCCCACAGGACGGACACGCAGGTCCGCCCCTACGATGTTGCCAACCTTACAGCCAACGGAACAGTTTCTCCCGCTGATCCAACCGGGTCAGGCCCGCTTTCCGGGCAGTTTGCAGGGCTTCCTCGTGCTCCGGGCCGGTCAAGAATTTGCGCAGCGTCGGATGTTCGCTAGCCCGGCCGCAGGGGCGATACTGCCCCATGACGTTCACGTAGGTGTTGGGCGACACCTCCCGGGCCAAAAATTCCATAATTTTTCGTGTGCCGGCCAGACCGTCGGGTAGCACCAGGTGCCGCACCAACAGGCCCCGTTGGGCTACGCCGTTCTCGTCTATCACCAAATCGCCCACCTGCCGGTGCATTTCTTTGAGGGCCTGGCGGGCGATCTCCGGATAGTCTTCCGCCTGGCACAAATCCTTGGCTACCTGGGGATCCCAAAACTTGAAGTCCGGCATGTAAATATCTACCACCCCATCCAGGAGACGGAGGGTCTCCACCGCGTCATAGCCCCCGGTATTGTAAACCAGTGGGACGTGGAGCCCGCCCTCAATGGCCGGGACCAGGGCCGCCAAAATCTGATAGACTTGGTGGCTGGGGGTGACGAAATTGATGTTGTGGCAGCCCCGCTTCTGCAAAAGAAGCATCATCGCAGCCAGGTCCGGGATAGAAACTTCTTCGCCTTCCCCGCCGTGGCTGATCTCGTAATTCTGACAAAAAATACAATACAGATTGCAGTGGGTAAAGAAGATGGTGCCGGAGCCATGGTGCCCCACCAGGGGGTCTTCTTCTCCGAAATGGGGCGAATACGACGATACCATCGGTTGATCCCCGGTACGGCACAGACCCCGCTCGCCGTGATGCCGGTCCACCAGGCAGTTGCGGGGGCAAAGATTGCATTGGCTCAAGATGTCATAAGCCGCGGCAATTTTGGCCGTGAGCAAGCCCCGGCGGTGCGTCTTTAAATAGACCGGTTCCCATGGTTCCATGGCGTCCTGCGTTCTCTTGTTTCAACTTACGGGGCTGCACCTGCCGGCGGGCGAGGACGCCCGCCCTACCTTAACCGTTCACCACTCTTCCACCTCGGCCCGCCAGGGTTCCAGGAGGGTGCGGGGGATATCATTGATGAACCGAGAGGGCGAATTGACGGTCATGCCGAATTGTCTGCTATAGCCGATACTGGGGAAGGTTAGCGCCAGATAATTTCGGGCTCGGGTGGCGGCCACGTACATGAGGCGGCGTTCTTCTTCCATTTCCTCGTCCCGCTCCTGGGAGTAAAAGGCCGGGAAGCGGCCTTCCGCGGCCCAGATGATGAACACCGCGTCCCACTCCAGGCCCTTGGCCGAGTGGATCGTGGACAGGGTCAGGTAGTCATCGGTGGGGGTGACCACGTCCGCCAGGCTGCTGGGGGGCTCCAGCGTCAGGTCGTTCAGGAAGGTTTGGATCTCCCGGTAGCGGGCAGTGATGGTCAGGAGGTGTTCCAGGTCCTTCATTCTTTTTGGGTAATCATCATAGCGGGCCTTGGCCAGGGGTTCGTAATAGGCCAGGGCCTGGTTCATCCGGGTCATCAGGGTCTGGCCCGGGGTATTCAGGCCGGCCATGAGATCGGCTAAGTCTTTCAATTCCTTGGACTTGCTTTGGCTGCGCAGCCATTTGATGGCGTCTTCCAGTTCAAAGCCGTTGCCCACCTGGGCATTGAACTTGTTGCAGCGCTGGCGGCCCACGCCGGGGACCAGGAGCAGCACCCGGGTCCAACTCATGGTGTCTTTGGGGTTGGCCACCACCTTCAGGTGGGCCAGGAGGTCCTTGATGTGGGCGCTCTCCATGAATTTGAAGCCCCCGAACTTCATGAAGGGGATGCCGGAGCGCACCAGTTCTATCTCCAGGTCGAAGGAATGGTAGCCGGCCCGGATGAGCACCGCGATCTGGCTCAAGGGGGTGCCTTCTTCCTGGAGTGCCTGCACCTGGGCCACCACCAACCGGGATTGCTCGTTTTCCGAGGCCGCGCGGAACAGGCGCGGGCGTACGCCGTCGGCCCGCCGGGTGAACAGGCACTTGGTGTACTTGTCCCGGGCGCTGGCAATGATCTCGTTGGCCAGGTCTAAAATGGGCTGGGTGCTGCGGTAGTTCTCTTCCAGCTTGATGATCCGGGTGCCGGGGAAGAGGTCGGGGAAATCCATGATGTTGCGGAAATTGGCTCCCCGGAAGGAGTAGATGCTTTGTGAGTCGTCCCCCACGGCCATGACGTTTTGGTGGGTGGAGGCTAAAAGACGCACCAGTTCGGCCTGGAGCCGGTTGGTGTCCTGATATTCGTCCACCATCAGGTATTGGAAACGCCGGGACAGGTGCTGACGCAGATCGTCGTGCTCGGTTAAGAGGCGGCGGCCTTCCAGGAGCAGGTCGTCATAGTCCAGAAGAGCGTGGCGCCGTTTTTCATCCTGGTAGGCTGCGGCCATTTTGGCCAGGCGGTCCCTTTGGTCCAGGAACTGGGGATAGTCCCGATT
The DNA here is from genome assembly GCA_041648175.1 of Desulfobaccales bacterium. NCBI lineage: Bacteria > Pseudomonadati > Thermodesulfobacteriota > Desulfobaccia > Desulfobaccales > Desulfobaccales bacterium. The sequence goes on from JBAZPO010000007.1 coordinate 19,537, forward strand.
CAGGAGGCTATCCAGGGACAGGTCTTTGTTTACCACCGCACCAAAAAGCTCCGCAATGGTCTCCTTCCGGGGGAAGGGGCCGGAGAGCTGCTTATAGCCCAGGCGCTCTTTGAGCATTTTCAGGAGGTCGCCCTGGTCGGCCCGGTCCATGACCGTAAACCCCTTGGGGTACCCCAGGCGCTCGCCGTACTGCCTGAGCCACAGGTAACAGACCCCGTGAAAGGTGCCGCCCACTACCTGGCCCAGGGCCTGATTGAGGAGATGCACCGCCCGGGTAAGCATCTCCCGGGAGGCCTTGCGGGTAAAAGTGAGCAGCAGGATTGAGCTGGGGTCCACCCCGTGCTCCACCAGATAGGCCAGGCGATAGACCAGGGTGCGGGTCTTGCCGCTGCCGGCCCCGGCTATGACCAGGATAGGCCCTTCTTTAGTGGTCACCGCCTCGTACTGGGCCGGATTGAGCTCCTTTTGGTAATCAATGCGGGGCGCCGGAGCATCAGGGGGTATGGGTTTGAAGGTGTAGGTCATATTTAGCGATCAGCTAGCAGCTTTCAGCTTTCAGCAAATGATTTAAGAAATAGCCCAATATTAGTTTAGGCGGACACACAGAGCCGTAGGGCGGGAAAGCGAAGCGCATCCCGCCTTCGGTAATTCGGGTTCCTTACTTATGCCGCAATGTATATGCTTTGGCAGATGTGCTCGTTCAAAGTCCAGAGATGGCATAATGCTAAAGGCGGGATGCGCTTCGCTTTCCCGCCCTACGGGGTACGGGCTACGGCTCACTGCTTACTCTTAAAATAATCAATAATCGCCGCGGCCAGGGCCGGGATGGTGAACGCGGCCGGTTCGATCTTAGGCGTGATGCCGTATTCCTCTAAGGTGGCCGTGGTGATGGGGCCGATGGAGGCTACGGTTGCGCCCGCGGCCAGGCTTTGAAAGTGGTCCTTACCCACCAGTCCGGCGAAGTTGTGGACCGTGGCGGAACTGGTGAAGGTGAGGATATCCACTTGGCCCTCGTTAAGCACCCCGGCGGCCTCGCCGGGAACGGACGCAGGCGGCAGCGCCCGGTAGACCGGGACTACGTCCACCGCCATCCCGAGCCCGGCCAGACCTTCGGGGAGCACGTCCCGGGCTTGCTCGGCCCGGGCCAGGAGGATGCGCGTCCCGCCCAATAAGCGCGGCGTTAAAACTTCAAGCAAGCCCTCGGCCTGGAAGGTCTTTGGCACCACATCCGCCATCAGGCCGTATGGCTTGAGGGCATCGCTAGTGGCCGGACCGATGACGGCAATTTTGGCGCGTCCCAAGGCCCGAACATCATTACCCATATGGAAAAGACGGTCCATGAACGCGCTCACCCCGTTGGCGCTGGTGAAAATCACCCAGTCATAACGGGCCAGATGCTGCAAGGCCGCGTCCAGGGGCGCAAAATCCGCGGGGGGCATGATCTCGATGGTGGGGACTTCCAGGCATTTGGCCCCGGCGTCATTCAGCATCTCCACGAGGCGGGACGCTTGGTTCCGGGAACGGGTCACTACCACGGTTTTGCCCCACAGTGGCCGATTTTCCCACCATTTAAGGGTCTCAGCCAAGTCAACCACGCCGCCAACCACCAGCACTGCAGGCGGCTTGATTTCGGCCTTTTGGGCGCGAGCGGCGATGTCGGCCAGGGTTCCCACCACGGTGCGCTGGGCCAACGTGGTGCCTTTTTCAATCAGCGCGGCTGGAGTCTCCGAGGCGCGGCCTGCCTGGATCAATCGGCGGCAGTTGTCCGCCAGGTTTTTCACCCCCATGAGAAAGACCAGGGTGCCGGGGTTCTGGCCCAGAGCGGACCAGGGAATGGTGCTGGCGTCTTTGGTGGGGTCTTCGTGGCCGGTGATGAAGGTCACCAGAGTGGTGTGGCGCCGGTGGGTCACCGGGATGCCGGCGTAGGCGGGCACCGCTACTGCGGAGGTTACTCCGGGGACGATCTCAAATGAGATGCCGGCCGCGGCCAGTTCTTCGGCTTCTTCGCCGCCCCGGCCAAAGACGAAGGGGTCGCCGCCCTTGAGGCGCACCACCGTGAGCCCGGCTTTGGCCTTTTTCACCAAGAGCTCGTTGATGTCCTCCTGGGGCAGGGCATGGGCGCCGGCCTTTTTGCCCACATAGAAGAGTTCGGCTGTGGCCGGCGCTTCCTGGAGCAACGCCGGGCTGGCCAACTGATCATAGACCACGACGTCGGCCCGGCGTAGTAAATCCAGACCCTTCACCGTGATCAAACCCGGGTCTCCAGGCCCGGCGCCTACTAGATAAACCATCCCTTTATTATATCATTTGCATTCTGGATTTGAAATCTTTATACGTAGTGCTTTTTCCACTTCAAACACAAGATTAAGATTTGTCTCAAATACGCCTACCAATTTATCTAATGAATTAATCGTTTTCTTTTTCGCAAGATTTTGCCTAGTAACCATCCCAGGGAGATTCTGTATACTAGATCGAAACCCTTTTATAGATTCTATCGTGGAAGGTGTGGAAGAAATAAATATCGAAACAGCATTTAAAAGTTCGTTTAATTCATTTTTATTATCCATGCCAAATTCGGTTGATAAAGTAATAATATTACCTATCGCCATAATAGCATCCTGAAATGCTTTAGAATAAATAGGTATTTCGACCTCTATTCTTACAACAAATTCCTCCATATTTTCAGCTGAATTCTGTAATATATGTTTAAACATCTTCATCATAACTTCTTTAGGGGCCTTATCAATCTTGTTGAGTTCCTCAGTGCGTTGATTTATTTTATTATTAAGTTCAAGCTGATATTGAGTAATTCGCATTAGAAGCTCATGAACCTTTAAAAGGGAATCATTAGCCATTTCAATATAATCAAGATATCCAAGTTCTTCGCCTTCCTCATTCGAAATTTGAAGACCCTCGTTAACTATTAATTCATTTGGTTGGTTTTTGAACTTTTTCTGTTTGCATTTTTTCCATTCTTGGACCACTCGACTAAGATGAACCCGAATGAGAGATTGAAATTCCTCTAATGTTGAGAACTCCCAATATAGACCACCCTTATTCCCCAATTGAGCTTTGAATTCTGAAACTAAACGAAGTTGATCATGATCTAATTTACTCGGAGATATTGGGGTATCTTTAAAATAAAACATTATTTTGATATTACTACCTTCTTTATAGCGATCAAAAGCCCTATGAAATTCTTCTTCAGTCCCCGATCCTGATCGTTTTGTCGGTGTTCCATAACGAGCCCACATTATTCCTACAATAATATCATAATCGTCACCTATCTGTCGATTGACTACATTTTGCGCATCTTCGCCAAAATCTGGATATGCATTCGTTTCCCAACGAACAAGTTCTAATCTTAATCCGAGTGTTTTACTCCAAGTGATATTTAATTCTCGAATCACGTCTTCTAATGCTGCACGTTCCTCCGCAACATCTGCAGGAGACGCAACAAAGACAGTTATTACATTTTCATCCCTGGGCATTTCTCCCCTCCTTAAAGGGAAAACTTCTACTTCACTCCCAATGCCTCTCAATGGCAGGTCTTGCAGCCCCGGTGCTGCTCGATGCGTTCCACCACGCCGCGATATTTTTCGTGGATTAACTGCCGGTCGAACTCCTGCATCTGGGCCAGCATATCGGCCTGCTCGGCCTCGCTGAAATAGGCCATGCAGGGGATAAAGAAGTGTGTGTCCTCTTTTTCGATGTGCCGGGGATAGAACCCCAATAACTCCCCCATATGGAGCATGAGGTCGTTGAGGGCGCCGGGGGACTCCAGGAGGTAGCCTTCCTTGGCCTTGACCAGGTTGGCGGTGGTCTCCCGGCCCCAGGCGTGATCTTTGATCAACTCATCCATCACCTGTTTAAGTTCCGGGGAGAGGTCTTTGGCCGCCAGGGCCTTGAACAGGATATCTTCTTCCTTACCGTGGTGGCAGCGGTCGGCGTAGGTGCGGATGAAATCCACCGCGGTGTCGATGAAGACCGGGTCCACAAAGGCGAACTCCGGGTCCACGTCGATATTGGCCTTGATGCGCTCGAACTCCTGCTGCATCAGGTGGAGCAGGCGCTCGATCAGACGGTGTTCGATCATGAGAGGGGCAATAGGTTGCATAAAATATTCCTTAATTTAGCCGCCGATGGACGCCGATGCACATGGATAAAAAAATCTGCGTCTATCTGCGTCCATCTGCGGTTTAGATTTTAACGAGTTCGTACTCCCGAGCCCCCAGACCTAACTGGGCGGCATAGTCCAACTGAATATGCCAGTCAATCTGGGGATAGAGATCTTTGAATTTATCGCTGCCGACAGCCAGGTCTTTCAGGGCGGACCCGGCAATGCCCGGGCTTGCGATGACCAGATCGGCTGAGGCCTGGTCCAGGGCCACGGGGTCATGGGAGGCCAGGATACCGATATCCCCCACGATGGGCAGATCGTTGTGGCCGTAGCAGTCGCAGGCGGGCGAGACCTGGGTGACGAAGTTGATGAACACGCTGCGGTCCTGCTTGGTTTTGAGGGCGCCGTAAGCATACTCCATCATCTTCTTGAGGAAAACCGGGATGGATTCGTTCCACTGAATCTGGATGTTGCCATAGGGGCACACCAGGATGCACTCCCCGCAACCCACGCACTTGGTGGGGTCGATGACCGCCTTTTCTGTTTCCGGATTGATGCCAATGGCCTCCTGGGCACATTGGGCCACACAGTCGCCGCAGCCGGTGCACTTTTTCTCGGTCACCTTGGGGGAGATGTTGGAGTGCTGGGCCAGCTTGCCCCGGCGGGAGGCGCAACCCATCCCCAAGTTTTTCAGGGCGCCGCCGAACCCCGCGAATTCGTGGCCTTTAAAGTGACTCAGGGTCACCATGACTTCTGCTTCCACAATGGCTTCGGCCAGAAAGACGCTCTTGAACTGCTCCTTATTAATCTCCACTTCCACTTCGGCCTTGCCGGTGAGGCCGTCGGCGATGACCAGGGGCGCTTTCACCACTGCGTAAGCAAAGCCGTTTTCGATGGCGGTGGTGAGGTGGCTCACGGATTCGCTCCGGGTCCCCACATACAACGTATTGGCGTCGGTGAGGAAGGGCCGGCCTCCCAGGTCCCAAACTTTGTCCACCACCTGACGCACATAGATAGGACGGATGAAGGAGGTATTACCCTTCTCCCCGAAGTGGAGCTTAAGCGCCACCAGGGGCCGCTTCTTTTTGCGCTGGATGATGGTCTTGATATCCAGGGCGTCCAGCAGACGGCCGAACTTCTTGAAATTGGGCTCCTTGACGGAGGCCCGGAGATCCATGAGAAAGACTTGGCTGGGCATGATTTACCTTCAGTAATTTATCTTTAGGTTGTCAGTGGTTATAAAAATTACAATGGTGTCACCGTAACTTGATACCGTTGGGGATCAAATTCTTTTTGTGCTTTCAATAAATATGTAAAAGGATTTTCTCTCAATTTCTGTACTTTATCAATATTGTACAATACTGTATTTGCCGTAAAAGATACGCCTGCCCCTGCTAATAAAGCACAAGGGATTGACAAACCTAGTAACGCGAGTGGAATTGAAGTTGCTGTGGTAGAAACAACAGAAACTTTTAAAAACGTATCGGATGCGAATCGAATCATATTTTCCTTCAATCCAATCTTCATAGAATCTATGGCAGGCCTTACTTCATTTATATATTTATCATGAACACTTTGACGAATGGCCTCCAATGGTTGTTCAATAGAAATTTCGTTCGCAAGTTCAGAAACCTTTGTTCTGAAACGACCTAATTCGCTTTTGAATCTCTCTCTGAAGATGATTATTTTATTTACAGGGGTTTCTGGATCGATCTGTATGCCTTCTAATATTAAGTCTGCGAGCATTGCTTGAGCTAAACTTCGATTACGTCTTAAATCGCGACCAAATCGGCTTCTTCTTCGCCTAGACCCTTCATGGTAATTAATATTATATCCCATCGAATAGGATGATAAATTACCATCCAATCTAGCAACATTTGCAAGCCGACTATTTGATACTGAATCAGTTAATAAAGCGATGCCATGTCTTTCAGAAAGATTTGTGGCTAATAATGTCATATAGAAATTCGCGAATCTTTTATCTACAGAAATCCATCGATTTTTGTTACCTAATGATTCGTTAAGTATGTGTTGAATTTCATAAGGAAGTTTTTCAGGATGCATTGATAAACATCAAATATTCTTTCAGAAAATTTATCAGGGTGAATAATTCGATGGTCTGTAATGTCTCCAGAAAATAGAACTTGAGTCCCTTCAGGCGAGTTTATGTATTCTAATACATCTTCTGTTAACTCTTCGATCTCTTCTAAATCAGGATGTACATAGAAAGGTATTAATGATCCTTCATCAAAGAATTCCTCGGCAGTTCTTTTTTCATATGGTCGTTGGATTGATTTTGGGACAATTGTTTGAATTTTGTCCCAATATAACATTGCATTCTTTAACCAAGACTCATCTTGAATCTCTATCCATGGATAATAAAGAGCCCTTGAAAATGCCATTTCAATACCTCCTCTTATAATAATTTTACAAATAAGGAAAAATCAAAATTTGGCGGGCAGTGCCCGCCCTACACGCAGACTAAACCTCCGATTACCGGGTTCAGGGCAGCTAAATCTGACCCCTGATCCCGGCCTCTGACCTCTATTCCTCCCACACCACCTTTTCACCCACAATAGTCATTACCGCCTTGCCCCGCAACTTCCAGCCGTGGAAGGGGCAGTTGCGGCTTTTGCTGGCGAAGGTGTTCACGTCCACGGTCCATTCCCGGTTGAGGTCGATCAAGGTGATATCGGCGACGGAGTTGAGGGTGAGGGTGCCGCCGGGGACGTTCAGGATGCGGGCCGGGTTCGTGCTCATGGCGGCTACCAGTTGGATTAAGGTGAGGACCCCGTCGTGCACCAGTTTGAGGCTTAAGCCCAGGGAGGTCTCCAGGCCGATGAGGCCGAAGGCCGCGGCCTCGAACTCCAGGTCTTTTTGCAGGGAGGTGTGGGGTGCATGGTCGCAGGCAATGGCGTCGAGCGTCCCATCCGCCAAGCCATCCTTGATGGCGGCCACGTCCGCGGCGGTGCGGAGTGGCGGGTTAACCTTGGCATTGGTGTCATAGCCGTACACCGCTTCATCGGTCAGGGAAAAATAATGAGGCGCGGTCTCGGCGGTGACGGTGAGGCCCGCGGCCTTGGCGGTGCGGATCAGGGCCACGCTGCCGAAGGCGCTGACGTGGGCGATATGGAGGCGGCCGCCGGTGAGTTGGAGGAGGGCCAGGTCTCGAAAAATCATGGCTTCTTCGGCCGCAGACGGGATGCCCCGTAAGCCCAGTTCCAGGGAGACGCGGCCTTCGTGCATTACGCCGTTCCCCTTAAGGTCCAGGTCTTCTTCGTGGGCGATCAAGGGGACGTCGAAGGTGCGGGCATACTCCAGGGCGCGGCGCATAAGCATGGGGCTCATCACCGGATGGCCGTCGTCGGAGAAGGCCACCGCACCGGCCTCCTTCTGGTCGCCGTATTCGCTTAAGCCCTGGCCCGCGGAACCCATGGAGATGGCCCCCACCGGGTAGACCCGGGCGAGCCCTGCCACCTTGGCGGTCTCGAGGATGAAGCGGGTGAGCGCGGCGTTATCGTTCACCGGCCGGGTGTTGGGCATGGCGGCCACCGCGGTGAAGCCGCCAACCACCGCGGCCCGGGCGCCCGTCAGGATGGTCTCTTTGTACTCCTCTCCCGGCTCTCTTAAGTGCACGTGCATGTCGATGAGGCCGGGCGACACTACCAGGTTAGACGCGTCAATCACCCGGCGCCCGTCTGCGGCAATGGTGCCGGGGGGCTCTATGGCGGCCACTTTGCCGTCTTCAAGGAGCAGGTCTTGCCGGGCTTCCAGATTCTGGGCGGGGTCAACCACCAGGCCATTTTTTATAAGCAAGCTCATGCCTTTTCTCCGCCGATCAAGAGATAGAGCATGGCCATGCGCACTGCCACGCCGTTGGTCACCTGTTCTAAAATCACGGATTGGGAGCAGTCGGCCACTTCAGGAGAGATCTCCACCCCCCGGTTGAGGGGGCCGGGATGCATGATGATCACGCCGGGTTTGGCCAGGTCCAGATGCCGTAGCCCTAAGCCGAAGTAGCGGCTGTATTCCCGTAGGGTGGAGAGAAACATCTGCCCCATGCGTTCCAGTTGGAGCCTGAGCATCATGATGACGTCGGCGCCGGCCACCGCCTCCTCCAGGGAGTAGGTGACCTTCGCCCCCAGGGAATCCAAGTACGGCGGCAGCATGGTGGCCGGGCCGGCCACGGTGACTTTTGATCCCATTTTGGTAAAGGCGTGAATGTCGGAGCGGGCCACCCGGGAGTGGGCGATGTCGCCGATGATGGCTATCTTTAAGCCGGAAAGAGTGCCCTTGGCTTCCTGGACGGTGAGGAGGTCCAAGAGGGCCTGAGTGGGGTGTTCATGGAGGCCGTCGCCGGCGTTGATCACCCCGCATCTGAGGCGTTTAGCCAGGTAATGGGGGGCGCCGCTGGCGGGGTGGCGGATCACCAACAGATCCGGCTGCATGGCCTCGAGATTGTGGGCGGTGTCCATCAGGGTTTCGCCCTTGACGGCGCTGGAAGCCGCCACCGTCAGGTTGAGGGTGTCGGCGCTGAGGCGCTTGGCTGCGATCTCAAAGGACATCCGGGTCCGGGTGCTGGGCTCGTAAAAGACCGTCACCACGGTCTTGCCCCGAAGGGTGGGGACCTTCTTGATGGGACGGGCCGAGATTTCCTTCAAGGACGCGGCGGTAGTCAGGATATGACGGATCTCGTCGGGGGCGAGGTCCGCGATACCCAAGAGGTCCTTCCGCCGGAATTCCATAATGAGACCTTTCTCGCGTGCGAGGCTGGGGGTTTTTGGGGTTTTGCCGTTTTTTATCATAAAGGATGGGAGCCGTTAACCTCACCCATCCGATGCTGTACGTATTGTGCCTGGCTGTCAGCCTTGAGGATCAGGTTGTCGCGCTTACTGGTGGTCGTCTAAAATTACTGCTGATCTGACGACAACTCCAGTCCTCCGGAGCCCTCAGGTTACCACAAAAAAAAACCTCCTGGTTTGGTAAGGAGGCCTGGCGGAAAGTTTTCTTGAAATTCTTCTCATAGCGACAGCCTTCTTGGCATCTGTATTTTACTATCACTTGGGGCGGGTAAATTCAAGAAGTTTTTCGGCGAGTTGACAGGAGGCAGGGCAGGACTTATTTATCTAAATAAAGAGGCAGGGTTTTCTTACCTGTTTAGTAAGTATTAACAAGACCTTGTCTTTTTTAAGTCGGATGATGGTCCGACCTGAAGACTAAAAGGACTGCTGCACCTGTTAAGGAGGAACGAGGGTATGGCTAATGAACTCATGGAATGGCGGCCGTTCCGGGAAATCTCTCGCCTGCGCGGGGAAATGGACCGTCTCTGGGATGATTATTTCGGGGCCGGCCGGCGGGGGCTGCGGCCTCTGCAACCCGAATTTGCCCCCGCAGTGGACGTCAAGGAGACGGACACCGAGATCGTCGTGAAAGCTGAGGTCCCCGGAATCGACGCCAAGGACATCAACATCTCGGTCACCGGTGAGGTGCTGACCATCAAGGGCGAAAAGAAGTCGGAACGGGAAGAAAAGGAGGAGAATTATCATCTGGTGGAGCGCAGTTACGGCTCCTTCTCCCGCTCCCTGGTACTGCCCGCCGCAGTGGACCTGGATAAAATCGAGGCGAAATACGATAAAGGGGTGTTGACCGTTACCTGTCCCAAAAAAGAGGAGGTCAAACCCAAGCCCATTGAGATCAAGACCGCTTAAGGAAGGTTACGCTACAGGTCTTCCGGGGCGCCCCCATGCTTGCCGCCCGCAGGGATGGGGGACTTGTATTTCAGCGGTTTTGCCTTTAAGATACGCTCTGCCTGGATCAGGCCATCGTCTCAGTTAGCTCCGTGAGCAAAGGAACCCGTTATGAGTGCCGAAATGGAAGCCATTATCAAGAGCGCCATCACCCAAGAAGAAATGTCGCACGATTTTTACCAGCGCCTGGCCGGTCTGGTGAGCCATCAGGAAACCAAAGATATTCTGGAATTCCTGGCCAAAGATGAATTGGAGCACAAGGCCTTTCTCTTGGGCTGCTTTACTCCCCAGGGGTGCAAGCTGGCCGGGGCGGCTCAGAATGTCCATCTGGCGGAAATGCTGGTGGCCCCGACTATCAGCGACGACATGACCCCCAAAGAAGCTCTGGTCATTGCCATGAAGCGGGAGGAGGGGTCCTACCGTTTTTATCAAACCTTAGCCGGCCTGCAGCCCCCGGGAGAAATTCAGGCCTTCCTGGAAAAGATGGCCAGCGTCGAGCTGAAACACAAAGAAAAGGTGGAATACCTTTACGATAACGCCGCTTTTCCCGAAGTGTGGTAGTGTCTTAAGGTGAGGGCGACTGGCGTGCTTCTGGCCCTGGAAGGGGTGGACGGCTCCGGGAAGACTACCCAGGCGCACCTCCTGACCGAGGCCCTGAGACAGCGCGGGGTGGAAGTAGTCCTGACCCGGGAGCCCACCGCCTTCCCCGCCGGGGAGAAATTGCGCCGTTATCTGGCGGGGCCTAGCCGGCACTTGAGCCCCACCGAAGAATTGGCGCTGTTTCTTGATGACCGCCGGGAGCACGTAGCATTGGTGATCAGTCCCGCCCTGGCCGCCGGACGAGTAGTCATAACCGACCGCTACTATTACTCGTCGGTGGCCTATCAGGGGGCTTTAGGGCTGGACCCGGCCAGCATTCTGGCCGCCAATGAGGCCTTCGCCCCGCGTCCGGACGTGGTGTTCATCCTGACCCTGCCCCCTAAGTCGGCCGTGGCCCGCCTGTCCCAGCACCGCGGCCGCACGCGCCAGGTGAGCGAAGGGCAGGACTATCTGGAGCAGGTGGCAGTCATCTATGCGTCCCTGACGGGCCCCCAGATTCACCGGGTGGACGCGGCGAGGCCTCCCGAGGTCGTGCATGCCGACCTCCTGGCCATCGCGCTCAAGGTTTTGGAATTGAGCTAAGCGGCGGCGAGGAAACTGGCGGCAAATGGTTTCGCCAGAGAAATGCCCGAGACCACGGCGGATAAGTCGATAAGATTGATTACGGCCACGGATGAGCCTTGACAAGTCTTTTCTCATTGGTTAATAATAATCCGTTCGGGCCGTTAACTCAGTTGGTAGAGTATCTGCCTTTTAAGCAGAGAGTCGTTGGTTCGAGTCCAACACGGCCCATAAAAAACGTCCCCATCGTCTAGTCTGGTCCAGGACACCGGCCTTTCACGCCGGCGACCGGGGTTCAAATCCCCGTGGGGACGCCATCAATTGTTAGTAATGTCGGTTAGTTATTGGCTAACCGTAATTCAGTATGCCGTTTGGCGGAGGTTGACGGCTCCCCCAAACGGCTTTTTCTTTTGGACAAGGCCTGAAGGGCCGTCTTCAGTTCCGACAGCCGATGCAAATAGCGCTGGGTTACATTAGAGTTCTTGTGTCTCAGGATCGCCTGGATCACAATCAAGGGCACTCCTTCGTCAGCAAGGATGCTGGCCGTCAAGTGCCTGATGGCATGAAGGCCAAAAGGAGGAACCCCTGCCCTGGCACATGGCCGCTTCATCCAATGCTGCCGGTAAAGATAGGGCCCCCCTGTTTCCGGATCAGGGAACACCAAGTCGCCCTTGCTGATCTGCTTATGGTTTAAGAGAGCCACATTCAACTCATCTAACATGGGAAGCCAGTCTTCTTCCAGGCTGCCTCCCATGCGCTTTCGAGTAGTGAGCCGAACCTCGCCTTTGGCAAAACCGACATCTTCCCACCGGAGCCGGAAGAGCTCCGAGCGCCTGGCCGCCAACTGCAGGTAAGCCAGGAGCATGACATTGTCTTGACCTTCGGCAATATCATATACTTTCCAAAAATCGTCCTCGGACGGTACATATCGGTAGTGCCGCTGCTCCGGGAACTTATCGACCAGGAAGGGATTGGGGGCTGGCAAAGCCAAATATTTGATCCCCCAATTCCAGGCCGCTAATAAATTCTTCCGCTCCTTGTTACCTTCCAACTCCACGATCACCACTTGGCCCAAGGTTGGCTTGCCCTCCCGGTTACACCGGCCCGCGGCTTGAACGATGCGATCCAGCGGCCCCATCACCCGATATACAACGGGGAAGTCCAGATCCACCCCGGCTTCCACCACCTGAGTACTGATCAGGCTCTGGGGAAGGTCAGCGATGTTGAAGCGGTAAGATGGATCGAGAATCTGTATGGCTAAGGACTATAAAGGGCGGGATCAATTGAAGATCCCGCCCAATTAAAAAAAGTATTTATCCTGGCCTTAGGTCCGGGCTCAGGTAAGCCGCCATCAGGGCGTCGGCCAAGCCCTGGGGATCGGGCTCAGACACCTTACTGATCTCGCCGACCTCTTTCAATTGGTCATTGATCAGGCGGTTAATATCCTCGTCCTCCTTTCGGTTCCTCCAGTCAAATTCTTCGGGGCGCTCTGTCAGATAAGGGATACGACCCCAGTTCTTATGGATATCCCATAACACCTTTACCGCCTGTTTTTCTTTGCCTAAACCAGCCCTTTGGGCTAAGGAAGCGGTTCTCTGGAGCGTTACTTTCGCCTCCAACTGCTGCCCACTATCCCCGCGGTTAACGGTGGGAGCCCGTTGCACCTGACCGCCCTTTTGCAAGCCGGCAATTTCAACCTCTTTGTCAAAATTCCCCTGGAACATAGCTATAAGTTTATACTGGTGGCCCTCGGTCAAATCTGGCGATTGTCGCACTTTCTGATTAAAATCCATGAGCTTAATGGTGGCGCCGGTAATATCACCGTGATATATCCGGTCAACTGCCTGTAACCATAAGTCATACCAGGGAAAGGTGGTGTAGTCATTTCTTGCTGGCAGGCTTTCCAAGCGAATCAGGCAATAATCATAGCTTCTCAGCGGTTCCAGAGTCGTGGCCGTCTGCACCTGCAAGCGATCCTCCTTGACCCTGAGGCTATCCCGATCCAAGGCGTCTTCCGGGCAGTTTATGTAAGCCAGGTAGCCTTCCCGAAATTTTTTGGCGTCTTCGGGTTTCAGTGTGGGATCCACGAAGGTGTCCCGGTTGCCCAGGCGGTACTGTACTTTTTCACCCGGCAACCGCAAGAGATGACCGAGACCGGTGCGCACCTGCCCGGCGATTTTCAGGTAAGGTTTGATCTGACCAAGGTCAAAGGCGCCTATCAAGGTTTCCAGGAAACTGAACAGGCCTTCGGACAGGTCCTCCACCTTGGACCGGAAAAGTCCCACAAACAAACCCACATCATCGCCGATATAAGGAACCGGCCCGGCAATCCTGGTGTTGTAATACTCCACATATTCCCCGCCCACGGATTGCTCCAACCCTTTCAAAAGCTGGTTGCCCACCAGGAAGGGGACCGATTGTCTTTGGCGGTTATAAAGAAAATCGCTCAGGATAATTCCAAGAGGGATAAAGCCCTGCCAGTATTGCCGCCGACTGGCGAGGAACATCTCGGCCAACCGTATCTCGAAGTAGGATTCGTTCGGTCGAAATACCTGGGAGGTGAACCCATCCGGGAGGATTTGCTGGTCCGGAATGCGGTGGTAAAATTTCAGGACAGTTTGTTCTCCTTGGATTCCCTTCCAGAAACTCTCAAAAAATTCACTTACTCCCATATATGGGTCCTCCTTTCAGGGACTCTGAAGGACTAAGAGAGGCGCAGCCCAGATCCGGTTGTCTTTATACTTATGGGCATATTGGCGAGCTTTCAGGAAAGCCTGGTCCAGGGAGCGGTACTCGAAGAGGTATTCATAAAACTTCAAGGCGTACTCCTTGGCCTTCTCGTCGTCAATGCTCCAGCGAAATCCCAGGATGGCAGGGACTCGGTTATTGGCCAGCTGAAACACGAAATCATCTTCGGAACTCTGGCAACTGCTCAGATACATAAATCTGACCTGGGAGTTACGCAGATGGGTGCTGAATACCCCGATTTTCACCGGTTCCGGAGTATTTTCCCCCGGGAAAAATACATAGCCGGTCCGGTCATCGCCATAAAGAGAATGCCCGGCGTAGTGGACCAGTTGCCAGGGACCGTCTTGTTCCAGGACCTCAAAAACCCAATCCGTAAAGTTGGTATTCTTCGGGAGCAGGTCTTTGGCCAGCCTGAGAATTTTGCCGATCCTTCCCTGCCCGCGTTTTTGTTGGAAATAAGCCTCCAATAACCGGGATTCACCTTGCTCTCCAAGGATATGGCTGAGTTCTGGCAGGTTCTTTCTCAGTTCCTCCACCCAGCCGCTGGTGTCCGCTTCAATAATCAAGCAGTTAATGGGAGCTTCCTTGTCCTTATCTTTAAGGTCAAACAAGGGGTAGGAGTCGTATTCATATTCAGTAAGATCTAAACGGCGGTAAATCGGGGCCTGAAGCATCAGAAATTCCTTTTGATCTTCCTTCAGAGCTTCCAGCACCACTGCTTGCATTTCCTCGCTGACCCGGGCCAGATCTTCATCTTCTTCCTTGTCCACCATGTCCATCTTGAAGCGGATCCGGGTATTTTCTATGCCGTTGACTTGTTTGACATGGGTATTAAAGTGCTCTTTAAATTTTGTATATCTGTCACAGAATCCTCTACAAAATTCTCTCCACAAGGACTCTCCGACATTCTTGAGTTCTTCCAGCCACTCCGAGCAAACTTCGGGGTCTTCCAGCGCCTTGGATTTTTTTGCCAACTCTTTTAAAGTCCTCCAGTCCAACCAAAGTTGCCCATGCTGACCAGCTATCTTTTTGTATTCGGTAAACATGGTGTATTCGCCATAGACAAAGGGCTGAAAACCAGGCCCCAGGTGTAGCTTGATTTCAATATCTCCCTGGAGTTTGGCGGGTTCCTTCAGATAGTATGTTGGCTGGGAGGCAGGCTCTTGGTAAGTCACTTTCTGCAGATACTTCTGGGCATGGTCCAGCACATCGTTGGATAAACTTTCTCCGATAAAGGCAAGTTTGCATTCAGGCAAAGTCTCCAGAGCCTTGTCTATATTGTCATCTCTGGCGGGCGCCACCAGAATGCTTGGGATGTGCTGGCTCTCCTTCTTCAGGGATTGCAAAAAATCTAGTCCCAACTGGGCCGAAAGATCAAGGGGGCTCGCACGATCAGGGGGAAGATGCAGAAAGGCCACGATGAAATCATAGCGGGATTGGCGTAAGCATTCCCAGGCAGTTTTGACATTCCTAACAATCTTTACTTCGCCGTCAGCCTCTTTGACCAGGGGATTGTCTTCCAAGAGATCTCGCATATCCCTGGCTAGCTCTATCTGGGCTTCCGGAAATACCAGGAGGATGTGAAGACTCATGGCTATTCTCCTTCAGCAGCGGGCAGGTTGAAGGTAAAGATCGTCCTGCTGCCGTGCCTTTTTTCCTGGTATTCGCCCTCATGGTTCTTCATGAAGCGGTGAAGGATATTTTCCCCCAAGGCTATGGCCGCCAAAGCCCGGGAAAGCCGGGAATCCTGGATTTCAGGGCAAACTCCGCTGAATTCCATGACAACTCGGCCGTTTTGTGACGAGACCTTCACCTGAACCTTTTCATCCTCCGGAATTACGCCCAGCAAGTAAGAGAGGATGGTTTCCATGCAGAACGTGAGCTGGAAAAGATCTCCGTCCAGGGTAGGTAAAGGACGGGGAGAGGAATCGACAATTCTCTCCCATTCGCTTTCCGGCAGATCGTTTCTCACGTGGTTCAGCACTTCATCGAGGCTCAGCCGCAGCTTGTGGGTGGGAAACCAGCCTTCTTTTTCATTATAATCATATAAAGAGAGACGGTCGAAGGTGAGGTCCACTTTGCGCAATTGTTTAATGACCTTTTCCAACGTTTTCGCCTCCTCGGATTGCGGCTCTTTCTGCACCAGACGATTCAGCCAGGCAAAAGCCAGGGATAGGGGAGTCTTCATCTGGATGGCGATCTCCTGGTACAACTTCCCCAGGTGCTCCAGGCGTTCCACCCAATCTTTTTGGGCCAGGCTTTTTGCGGTAAAAATCTTGCCACCGAACTCCTCCTCTGGTAAAGCCGAGGCAGAGAGCAGCAAGTATTCCGGATTGTTGGCTCTGTTTAGCCAGACTACCTTCTGGCTGGGAAAGTAACTGTCATTAATAGCTTTTTCGGCCAGCTTGGCATCTTGAAAAAATTCCTTTAAAAAGAGAGCATCCTGTTTTCCTTCGATTTTTGCTTGAATTTCTTCTTCTGTATAGCCTAGAAGATAGGCCGCAGCCCGGTTGGCGCTGGTAATTCTGCCTTTCCGGTCGGTGCCGATGATGGCATCCGAGGTATATTGGCGCGCGGCATTGAGAGAATGAAAAAGCCAGGAGCGCTCCAGGATGCCTTCAGCTTCGTCACGGAAAACTTTTAAGGTATTCAGCTCGTTATCGGAAAAGGCATTCTCCTTGGGCTCCTCTATATTCAAAAAGAAACAGACGTTCCGCGTAGCCAAACGCAAACATAGTTCTGATCTGGCGCCTTCTTCCGAGCCGTCCGGTTCCGTCCAGGGAGCTATGTAAACACCTTTGAACCTGGGATCTTCTCTTACATTGCCAATGTTAACGTCTTCACCCGTGCGGTAAACATAGCCGAGAACCCCCTGGTCCAGGGCCTGTACATATCCCTCCGAAATCGGAGGTGTGCCCGGCCTGTTTTTCTGATAGAGAAGAAGAAAACCGGGCAGGTCCTCGTCGGCCCGAAACATAGCCACGTTTTCCCACCCATAGTGATCCGATAAGCCATCGACCAGGGTCTTTGCGACTTTGCGAAAATCGTTTCCTTCAGCCGATATTGCTTTGATCAGATCGAAAAAGATCTTGAATTCTTCTTCCTTTTCCCTATGAAGAGCCAGGCGGACCGCTTCATCTAAGGGCAGGGCCTTCAGGATTTCCTCGTGCGTTTCCTTATAGCAACTTTTTATTTTACTTATAAAAGACACCGAGGCTATTGGCTTTTCCTGGACGATGGGAAGACGAATTGTGGAGCGGAAGCCAAATTGCAAAAACTCTTTTATTACCGGATTTTCTTTGACTCCCTCAAATTCGGGTTTAGATAAGAAAGTATCTATATCATCAATAATAAGAATTTCTCTCTGCTCTTTTAGCCACTTGGTCAATTTGTCCGGCATCTCCCAGCGCCCTATGTGCGACATGGCATTATTTATGGGCGGCTCCGTGAGCAGGCGGCGGATATGTTTTTGGTCAGGACTGATTTCCGAAACGATGCACAGATCGTGGGGAATGAGGGGCTTGACCTCCCGGATAACCTGAAGGAGCATATTTTCCCATTTTTCCTCCGAAGCCATGTGGGCATTCATCCTGGCAATAGTCTTTTCCCGAGCCAGGCTCCTAATAATGGCGAAGGATCCGATGATTTCTCCTTCCAGATTTCTTTCCGGTACCGCATAGATTTTTACCGGCACCGGGTCGCCACTTTTTCGGGTAAGAGTTGTTTCGTATTCGCCCTGGCTGCCTTGCCGGCGTTCTTCAATTCCTTTTTTGACTTTCTGCCGATCAGCCTCATCTGGCAGGAATTCCCAGACGGTCTTGCCTTGCCAACCTTCGTTTTCAAGGTGCAAAATTTCTAAGAATTTGCGGTTGGCGTAACGGAAGTTACCTTTCAGATCGACTTGTAACAGTCCCACCGGCAAGTTTTCATAAACCTCCAGGTCCCTCTCCTTGAGAGGAGTGAGGTCCACCAGGCAGGCGTACCAGCCTCGCTGCTGCCCGTCCATGACCAGAGGGCATAATTCTGTTCCCACAGGAACTGGTGCCTCGAGGTGGGAGTCCAGGTGCAATGGTTGCGAGCCCGGGGGAGTTTTCGATTGGGCAGAAAAGACATCGGCGAAAAAGGCTCTGTCACCCTTCACAAAAAGTTCTTCTAGCCGCTCGCCCGGCGCTGGTTTCCGGTTCAGCAAACGCTGAAATTCCCGGTCTGTACAGACAATTCTGCCCTGTTCATCTACCTGGCAGTAGCCCCGAATGCCGCCGTCAACCAGGCAGGAGAGAAGATCTGCGGTGCTGCAAAGCAGCCCCTTCATCAGAGCAAGTATTTGTTCACTCACCCCGAGCTTTAAGTGCTCGCGCTCATCGTTTGAAATTTGCAGTTCTTGGAAAAGATCAAAGATAGAGTCCTCGAGTGATGCGGCTTCGTCAAATACATCAACGACCGAATATTCTTGGGAAATTATGGAGTCTAAGTTGATAAGGGAACAGATATGGTGATAATAGGCTTCGGTCTTTGCCGAACAATCTAACAGAATAGAAAAGAGATCTTTGTGGTCGGCAATTTTTTGCTCTAGGAGCGAGAGTTTTCTCTGTGCCTGGTCGGCCCACTTCTGCCGCAAACCAGAAAAACAGTTTTGGTAAATCTTCTCACGGTGCTTCTCGAGGAGGCCAACCAGTCTTTCCGGATTGACCCAATGTCTTGTGGGGGTCATGACTACCTCCTTCAGAAGGAAAAGCCAGAGCTCTTGCTTTCCAGGAGGATTAGGCAGGTTTTAATGGGTAATGTACAATGATAGGCTCCGCAGCGTACAAACAATAATATTTTCGGTGTGGATAACCTTTTTCCTGTGATTCTTTTTTTAGTTACCTCAACTATACAATAATAAATCTTTAAATCAATAATTATTTGAAAGAATACATGTTCTTATGGTGCCGTGGCTTGGCGCATGATTTTTGAAAAACTGGTCCTCCATCCCCAAAATATGAAAGAGTTCTGCAAGAATGGCGGTTATCTTGCCAAAACCTTCCTTTATCCCCGACAAGGCCAAAACTGAAGATATGATCTCCATATATTGCAATGGGTCTTTGTGGGGAGGAAGATTTCAGTGTTAAAGATTAAAGGAGGTCAGGAAGCCGAAGGAAACGACCGGAACCCTTCAGGTCGAAAAGGATTGATATGCTTTGGATATGGGAAGTTTTTGGCTTCGTGATAAGTGTCGGATCATAGCAGTTAGTTTGCAGCAAGCGATTTTTGTATATAGATATTGTTTAAACTTACTGGCCCCTATTTTTTGACGTAACCGTAGGCAATTGGGTTTGGCCAGACTTATGCCGCAATATATTCGCGCCTTTGTTCCTGGCGGCACCTTCTTCTTCACGGTCACGCTGCTGGAACGCCGCCGGACACTCTTGACCGAAAACATTGACAACCTTCGCGAGGTGTTCAAGGTGGCCCGCCACCGGCGACCATTTACCATCGAGGCCATCGTCATTTTGCCCGATCACCTGCATTGTATCTGGACGTTGCCTTCCGGGGACGCGGATTTCTCAACGCGCTGGCATGATATCAAAGCACGATTTGCAGCACAAGTTCCCAAAGGGGAAAGACTTTCGGCACGGCGCCTGAAGAAGGGAGAACGAGGCATTTGGCAGCGACGTTTTTGGGAACACGTCATCCGCGACGAGCGTGATTATGAGCGTCACGTTGATTACATCCACTACAATCCGGTTAAGCACGGTCATGTGACCGAGGGTTGCGGATTGGCCTTATTCGAGCTTTCATCATTACGTACGATGCGGTATTTAATACCTTGAGTGGGCGGCAGCTGATGACGTTCGGCGTCTGGAAATGGAATAATACAAAAGGCGGGATGCGCTTCGCTTTCCCGCCCTACGGGCTACGGTCCTAACAGGGGCCATCCATCCCTAATGAGGCTTGAGACACCCTATATTGCCCGGGGCGTCTCAAGCCTTATTATTGCCAGCCATAGAGAAGACTTGTCAACGTCGGGCTCAGGCTGCCTTAGGAACTTGGAGATTTCTTTAGTTTATCGAGAGCCTTTTCGACCGTTAAGGCCTCTTTGGACAGGCCGTGCTTTAGGTACAACCCTAAAAGACCCCGCAACGCCTCCGCCTTCTTATCCTGCTGTCCGGCTTTGGCATATCTGTCGGCACTCTGCTGGTAGAACTTCGCCGCTTCACTCAACAGCCCGGCAGCCTGGGCGATCTGGGCCAGACTGAAGCATTCGGAGGCCAAGATAACGTTTGACGGTTCCCCCGAAGCCTCCTGCAAGTCTTTCAAGATTTTGGGCTGAGACATGAAGGCCAAATGTTTCTTGAGAAAATCTTTCATGTCCTGGATTACGATTGGTGCACCGCGACGCCAATAGGCTTCTTGTCCAAGCTGTTCATGAGGCGGGTTAACGAGCCAGACCTTGTCGTAGTATTTCCGCAATTTAATATACTCGATCTTCGTTACAGAGCCGCCCTGTATTAGAGGGATGTCGGGTATTTGATTTTCTTGCTGAGAAGGTTCTTGGAACAGAAAGAGCTCGCAGCTTGCCAGAAAGCCAAGGCTCATGGGACCATGACTGTCTTGGGCGTAGCCCCCCGTCACCAGGACCCAGCCGTTGGACATAACAGTGGCAGTGTGATTACCTCGGGGACTATTAAGTTCTGCACCGGAGCTCCAGCTCCCTTGGACGGGGTTATAAAGCTCGACGGAGGACAGCTGCCCTTGATTGTTGTATTGGGAAAAACCCCCCGCCACCATGACTGAGCCGCCGGCGGTGATCAGAAGAGTGGCAGTGTGTGCATAACGGGGGGTTTTGAGGTTATCTGCGAGAGTCCATTTGCCCGTGGCCGGAATGTAGATCTCGGCCGTGTTGATACTGTCAGATTTGTCCCACCCCCCCACCACCAGCACCTGGCCGCTGGGTAGCCGGGTGGCAGTGTGACCTCCACGAGCGACATGTAGGTTTTCAACCACGGTCCAGGTTCTGGTCTTCGGGTCGTAAAGCTCAGTGGTCATATGCGCAGGGTCACCAATATTGGTCCAGCCACCAACCGCCAGGACCTGGCCGCTGGGTAGTCGGGTGGCAGTGTGACCAAAGCGGGGGGCGCTCAGGTTTCCAACTGAGTTCCATTTTCCTGTTGTCAGGTCGTAGATCGCAGTGGTTTTTTGGGCGATACCCCAAACTTGCCCCCCCACCACCAGGACCTGGCCATTAGTCAGAGAGGTGGCGGTATGAGAGGTGAGGCCGTCGTTATAAATGGATGTGATGGGAGACCAGGTCCCTGTGGCTGGATTGTAAAGTTCGGCGCCGGTAAAATCGGGGAAGACTATTCCCCCTACCACCAGGACTTGCCCGTTGGGCAGCCGGGTGACCGTGTGATTTGCCCGTACGCTATTCATGGAGCCGGTGTTGATCCAGAAATTAGCCATGGCGGTTACCTCGGGTAGCAGGTGCAAAGCAGGCTGACGATGCAAAGATGGGAAAAGAATGTAGGTGCTCTTCGTTTACCTGCACATGGGTCATCCTCCCTGGGGGCCTAGCCTCATGCCGGCAGGCAAAGCTCCCTGATCCCCCCAGGGTGCCCAAGTCTTCATAATTGTAAAGCGCACTGGCTTCGAGATGCACAACAGACCAGAGAATTAACCCAGCCAACAGGTGAAGGATTACCCAACAATGTTGGAGTTTCATTGTCGCCTCCGTATAGTATATTTGGCTAGTTAATCCAGCTGGTTAAAATCTGGCCATAGCACTAAGAAAAAGCCGAACTGCACCTTCTCCAGGCAACCCGGCTATCTCAAAAGAGACCCGTGGCTTTCCGCTCCCACGTCCCTTCAGGATTGGCTTTTTCTAAATAAATTCATCCGTTAGCACAAAGGGGGGAGTATTGTCAATAAATGTTTTTGTAATTTTTATGAAAAGGGCGCGTGGGCAGAAGGAGACAAAAGTGCTTATTTTGTTTATTTTTGATTTTGGCTAATTTCTTATCTATCCATTCTTCCTGATCAAATGAAAGTTATCTTGCCACCAAAGAAACTTATCAAAAATATCAAAGAGTTGCAGATATGATCTGTATAACAAAATGTATGGTTTTGATAGCGAGGCTCCTGCTCCGGTAGCTGCAATTCTCATCAAGGTTGAAAAGCTTCCTGGGATAAAAAGTTGATCATTTCGCTTAAGTTCGAGCAACTGGAATGTGTTGGACGCTGTTTCAGTGATTTAAACGCTGCATGGGCTCTGCTTATGTGGAATCAGAAGGCTATGGATATCTGGAAATAGGGTTGGGTGATGTGAAAAAGATAGTGTGTTTGTGAAAAAGATGTCGACATTGACCAGGTAACCATACCGAACACAGTTTCTCCTTCAACACCGAAGTGTTATTCATCTCGATGTCTACAACCTGAATTTGGACCCACACATAAGGTCACTCAAACTGGGCTAAATTGAATACTGATTCATGAATGAGGGTAAGTGTCCGGGCAGAGGTTTAGCGTTCGAAATTGGGCCGCTTGTGCCCCAGTCCTGGCCACCCATCAGGATTCAACGACGCCTTGCCACCACTGGCTACCATCCACCAGACCCGGCCCGCTGAGGATTCAGGCCAGAGGAGGGCGATGCCGGGGATGAAGGGTGGTCTCCCCCTGTATAGATATATCTCTCGCAGAAATTTTTCTCTTTTTTTCGTCTGAACAATTTCGTCAACACCCCCCTGTATTTCTGACTACCAACAATTTTAGATGAGCAAATCTCCCCCTGAATGAGCACAGGCCCGTCGTCAGAGTGGCCTCTCAATTGCATGACGCATTTTTTTTAGGGGAGTATTCGACCGAGGGAGGGGTAAGGGGGCCGGGGGAAGGTGATCCAGACAGGCGAGGTCAAGCGGTTTTTGATACAACTCTCCTTCCCGCCTTGACGGCCTCTCCTGCAAATCAGTAAAGGGTTAGACGCCCTTACAACGGCCGCAATTTGCTTGCCTACCTGACAAGAGAGAATTATAGTAGTGGCTATTTCACTTTTGTTCTTGCCTTTCGAGAAGCCTTCGATCCAAGGCCAATGTTCGCCAACTGGAGTCTTGCAGGGATATTAATGACTATGAACGATCCTTCCTTCGGGGGTTTGATCGGCGCCTTACTGGACGGTGATCATGCTGCGGCAGTGGCCGCGGTGCGGGAATTGCGCACCGCCGGCTTCGTTCCGGAATTGGTCGTTACTGCCGGGATCGAGCAGGCCATGTCCAGATTGGATGCAAAGTGCACGGTGGAGCATTTTAATTTGCTGGAGATTATGCTGGCCGGCCGCGCCGTCGGGGCCGTGATCAAGGAACTTTACCCGGACGGCATGCCTCCCGGGGCTGGAAAACATAGCTTGGCTATCGCCACCTTGGAGGGGGATGTCCACGAACTGGGCAAGAATATTGTCAAGAGCGTTCTGTCAGCTAAAGGCTATCGTATCGTTGATTGCGGCAAAAATTGCTCCCTGGAAAGACTGGTGCACACCGCAGAACGGGAAGGGGTCCAGGCCGTTCTGATGAGCGGTTTGATTACTTCGGTAATTCCCCAGGTCCGCCAAGTGCGTAGCGCCCTAACGGCCCGGGGGTTGGCCGGCCTCAAGGTTTTGGCGGGCGGGGCAGTTTTGAAGCAGGCCAGCGCCGAGGAATTGCAAGTGGATTATGTGGCGCAAACCGCCTTTGACGGCGCCCGTTATCTCGATGAGACCATCGGGGCTCGACCATGAATAGCCTTGAGAGGATCGCCGCGGCTGTGAATCTGGAGCCGGTGGACCGGGTGCCGGTGATTGCCCAAGTCTTTGGCCATGCGGCCCGGATCTCTGGGATTCCCCTGAAACGCTATCTGACAAGCGGCGCCGAGCTGGCCGCGGCCCAAATGGCGGCACTTAAGCGCTACGACTACGACGCCGTATTCGCCTTGATGGACGTCTGCGTGGAAACCGAGGCCGCGGGTTCGGTATTGACGTATTATGCTGACCAGTATCCGGATGTGTCTGCTTACGCCCTCTCTGCGCCAGAGGGGTTGTCCCGTCTCTCGGTGCCCGACCCCCGGTCAGCCGGCAGGATGCCGGAGTTATTGCAAGCCGTCGCCCTGTTGCGCCATGAGGTGGGTCACCGGGTGGCGGTGGTGGGCTGCGTGTTGGGACCGATGACCCTGACCACCCAGTTATTGGGCATTGAGAAGGCCCTGTATCTGGCAGTAGACGACCTGGAAGGGTTCGAACGAGTTCTGGACTTCGCCACCGATATCTCTATCCGGTTCGGTGCGGCACAGGTGGAGACGGGGGCTCACCTCCCCATAGTTTTTGAACCTTCCGCCTCCCCTGCTGTGGTCCCGCCGCAGTTCTTTCGCGAAATCCTGGCCTCCCGCCTCACCCGCCTTTTCTCCGCCCTGAAAAATGCCGGGGCGCTCTTCAACTGGCTGCATATCGCTGGGCCGACGGCTCCGATTCTCCCCTTTTATCCCGGACTGGGAGTCGATATTGCCAATTTCGACTACGAAGTCTATCCTCTGGTGGCCCAGAAGGCGCTGCCCCACACCTGTCTCGACGGTAACCTGAAACCCCTGTCATTTATCAGCAACTCACCGGAGGAGATTAGGCAGTGGTCGAGGGAGTTGCTGAGGATGTTCAGCACCCGCCGCGGCTTTATCCTGTCGTCCGGTTGCGAGATTCCGCCGGAAGCCAGGCCGGAAAACGTGGCTGCCATGGTAGCCGCGGTGCGCTGAATGGGATAATGGCGTGCCGCAGCTCACTTTTCTTATAGGCGCCAAGGAGTGCCGGGTCCTTTTTGAACCAGGACCGTCGGTCAGGGATACTCTGGAGGAAGCAGGCTATCAGGTACGCACCGCCTGCCGGGGGCACGGCGCCTGCGGCCTCTGTGAGATCCGCCTGTTAGCCGGCCTGCCGCCGGAGCCGACCCTTAGCGAACGTCTCCATATAGAGCCGGAGCGTCTGGCCCAGGGGGTGCGCCTGGCCTGTCAGGTGCGGCCTTTGGGCGATCTGCATCTTGAGATTCTCAATCCGGCGCCACCCACCAAATGGCAGAGCGTCTCCTGCGAGAGTTTTCCACCTTCCGCCTGGCCGTTTGACGCACCGCCGCCGGAGATGCTTCAGGAGGTCAAGGGTCCCCTGGGGTTGGCGGTGGACCTGGGTACGACCAATATTCGCCTGGCGCTTCTGGATCTGGGCAATGGCCGGTGCCTGGCCCAGCGCCGGGGACGCAATCCCCAGGCGAGCTACGGCGCTGATGTCCTGACCCGCCTGGTCGCGGCGCAAGAATCGCCCGAGTCGGCGCAGGCCCTGTGTGAATCGGCGGCCTCGGCCATTGGCGAGGGGTTGAGTGACCTGGCCCGGCGTGAAGGCGTCGATCTGCGCCGGGTGGTATCCCTGGCAGTGGTTGGCAACACCCCCATGCTGGCGCTGTTGGCGGAGAAAAACTACCATCTCTTGTTGCAGCCGCAACATTGGCAGGCCCCCATCGATTGCCAACCTGAAGGCGCGGCCCGTTTGGCCGAAGCCTGGTCCATTCACCCCAGGGCCGACGTGCGATTCATTCAGCCCCTGGCCGGGTTCGTGGGCTCCGACCTGCTGGCTGGCTTGGTGGCCACGCGCTTTATGGCCGGACCGGCGCCGGCTCTATTCATCGATTTCGGGACCAATTCCGAGATCGCCCTGTGGGACGGGTTGGACCTTTGGGTTACCTCCGCCGCGGGGGGGCCCGCCTTCGAACTCTGGGGGCTGTCCAATGGTATGCCCGCTGAACCCGGAGCGGTCTATCGGGTAGAACGTGGGCTGGACGACGTCCTGCACTACCAGGTGATCGGTGGGGAGGAGCCCCGGGGGTTTTGCGGCTCCGGCTTGGTGGATCTCATTGCCCGCCTCTTGGAAACCGGCCGGTTGTCCCGAACCGGGCGGTTTCCGGCGGACCAGGGTCAGGGGCGGTTGGATATCACTCCAGGACCTGCACCTCTGGGCTTGAGCCTGGAAGATGTGGATAACCTGCAGCGGGCCAAGGCGGCCATCGGCACAGGGGTTATGGTCCTGGCCAGGCACTCGGGGGTCAAGCTGGACCAACTGCAACGGGTCTGCGTCGCCGGTGAGTTCGGCCGCTTTCTCGATGTGGGGAGCGCTCAGGCCATCGGACTCCTCCCGGCGGGGCCTAAAGATCGTGTGGAACTGATCTGCGAAGCCGCCTTGCGGGGTTGTGGCGACGTCATTCTTGCCGCCGCGGCACAAGAGCAGCTATCCCGGATGAGAACCATTGCCAGACTGGTTAATCTGGCCCTCACCCCGGACTTTGAAGAATTATTTCTCGCCAATCTCTATCTCGAACCTCTTAAAGAGGACTAAAGAATGGGCCAATTGTTCTTCTCCCAGGCGGATCAACTGGAGGCGCTGGTTAAAGCGTACCAGTATCTCGCCGGGTTAATTTCGGACCGGGAGGTTTGGGTAGAGCTGGAGAAGGTGCTGACTCACTACTTCAAGGCGGATCTGGTAGCCTTCCTGGGTCGGCGGCCTGACGGCGAAATTGTCTTGCACCATCTTTCCCGCCTCGACCAGATCTCCAATGAACAGGCTCTGCGGGAGACCGCCGCTACTGCTGCCGAGGTGCTGGATAGCGGTTTCCTGGCCACGGAGATCGTGAACTTGCCACAGCCCTACGCCGTGGCTTTTCTCCCCATTTCCGAAAGCAAGCAGGCAACCCGGGTAATGCTGGTGGGGCACCGTATGGCCGAGCCGCTGCCCCGGTCTTTGCTGGACATCTATCTGGCCCTGGCCGGACTGTGCGGCACCACTCTGGAAAGGCTGGCCTCGGAACGCCGGGTGCAGCGCATGACGGAGAAGGTGCCGGAGATGCTCTTCGAGCTGCTGGTCTACCCGGATGGCACCCTGCAGTTTACTTATATCAGCCGGCAATCCAGTGTCATCTTTTTTCAGCCGCCGGAGGCCTTGCTGGATAATCCCAACCTTATCGTCAACGTCATACACCCGGAGGATCAGGCCGGGTTCCTGGCAGCCCTGACCGGTGCTTCCCCCGAGGGGACGCATCTCTCCATGGAATTCCGCTCCCTCGACCCCTCCGGCCAGGCAAGGCACGTCCTGTTTCACGCCCTTTCCAGTTTTCAAGAAGGCGGCGTCGTGGTCTGGGACGGTTCCTTCCTGGACATCACCGCACGCAAGCGGGGGGAGGCCGAGGTTGAACGTCTGCGGCGGCAAAATGAACTGATTTTGAACTTCGCTGGAGAGGGTATTCTCGGCATCGATCTGGAAGGGAAAATTACTTTCGTTAACCCGGCGGCGGCGAGAATGGCAGGTTGGGAAGTTAAGGAGTTGATCGGCCGGCGGCATCATGAAATGGTTCACCATAGCAGGCTTGACGGCACCCCTTACCCCCAGGCTGAGTGCCCCATCCATGCGGTAACCAGAGACGGGCAGGTTCGCCGGGCCGATAACGAGATTTTTTGGCGGCAGGACGGGACAAATTTCCCGGTGGAATACA
Source organism: Desulfobaccales bacterium (assembly GCA_041648175.1). Taxonomy (NCBI): domain Bacteria; kingdom Pseudomonadati; phylum Thermodesulfobacteriota; class Desulfobaccia; order Desulfobaccales; species Desulfobaccales bacterium. The sequence goes on from JBAZPO010000007.1 coordinate 46,833, forward strand.
CCAGCACCCCGATTCGGAATGAACAAGGCGAGTTATTGGGGGCTGCGGTGGTGTTCAGAGATATCACGGAACGCAAACGGGCGGAGGCGGAAATTCGCCAACTGAACGAAGAGTTGGAGCACAGGGTGCAAGAGCGCACTGCGCAGCTGGAATCCGCCAATAAGGAACTGGAAAGCTTTGCCTATTCCGTTTCCCATGACTTAAGGGCCCCACTCAGGGCTATAGGTGGTTTCAGCCGCATTTTGCTCGAAGAAAGCGAACATAGGTTGGATGACGCGGCCAAAGGTTATTTGGATCGAATCATGGCCGGATCGCGGCGCATGGGGCAGCTCATTGATGATATTCTTAAACTTTCCAGGCTGTCGCGCACTGAAATGGTCTTTGGCCGTGTCAATATAAGCATTATGGTTCATGAAATCGTTACCGAACTGCAAGCCGCTGAGCCGGAACGCCGGGTGGAATTCTCCATCGAGGACAATCTGGTGGTTTCGGGCAGCCGACGACTGCTGCGAATCGCCCTGGAGAACTTGTTGGGTAATGCCTGGAAATTCACTTCCAGGAAACCTCAGGCCAAAATTGCCTTTGGAAGTATCGAGAAAGACGGCAAAAGAAGTTATTTTGTGCGGGATAACGGCTCTGGGTTCAACATGGCGTATGCAGACAAAATTTTCAAGCCTTTTGAGCGCTTACACAAGGAAAGCGAGTTTCCGGGTACGGGGATCGGCTTAACCATTGTTCACCGTATCATCCAGCGGCACGGCGGGCAAATCTCAGTCGAAAGTGGCGAAAGTCAAGGATCGACCTTTTATTTCTCTCTTAAGGAGAACGGCTCATGACCCAAAAAGTCATTTTGTTGGTGGAAGATAACCCGGATGACGAAGCGTTGACTTTGAGGGCGCTCAAAAAAAGCAAGATCGCCAATCGAGTCGTAGTTGCCCGGGATGGTGAAGAAGCTTTAGATTATCTTTTTGGTACCGGAAAATATGTCGGCCGGAACCTCAAAGATGCCCCCACCATTGTGTTACTAGACTTAAAGTTGCCCAAGATCGACGGACTGGAAGTTCTCCGTCGGATCCGCGCCAATGAACACACCCAGTTTACTCCGGTGATTATTCTCACCTCTTCCCAGGAGGAAAGAGACCGGCTGCAAGGTTATAAATTGGGGGTCAACTCCTACGTAGTCAAGCCGGTCGATTTTTCCCAGTTCAGCGAGGCCATCAATTATTTGGGGTTATACTGGCTCGTGCTGAATGAACCTCCTCCAGTAGTTTAACAGCTATTCTTGGCGACTCCGGACAGGGTGGCTTCAATCGCTTCGACGCTTCCAGGCTGATAAGCCGGGAGGCGATGCCGGGATGGCGGAGCACCCGCCAAGCATTTTTTTCCATGGCCAGGGGACTCCTCAGCAGATTATGGGAGAATGTCTTCGGCCATACTTCAAGGGGATTTGCCCTCCATGGCCGCTTTGAGAATCTCTCTCGCTCAGAAATGAAAGCCACCCTTGGCAAAGAGGCGGACACAGGCCTCCACCACTTGGGGATCATAAAGGGTCTCTTGATTGCGGGTTATTTCTTCCAGGGCTTTATCCACCCCCAGGGCTGGCCGGTACGGCCGGTGCGCGGCCATGGCCTCCATGACATCCGCGACCGCGAGAATTTTGGCTTCCAGGAGGATATCCGAGCCGGTCAGCCCCCTGGGGTACCCGGAGCCATTCAGACGTTCATGGTGCTGCAACACGATCTCGGCCACCGGCCAGGGAAAGTCTATTTTCTGTAAGATGTCGTGCCCTGCCTGAGAATGGGTTTTAATGAGATTAAATTCATACTGGTTGAGTTTCCCAGGTTTATTGAGGATCTCGACCGGGACGACGATCTTGCCGATATCATGCAGGAAACCTGCCACGCGGATGCCTTCGATGCGGTCGTCGGCCAGGCCAATTTTGAGGGCCAGGTCGCAGGCCAGGCGGGTTACGTTCCGCTGATGTCCTGCGGTGTAGGGGTCCCGCATTTCTGCCAGGGAGGCGATGGCTTCCACGGTTTGTATCATCATGATCTGAAACTTGATGAGGCCTTGGATTAGTTCCTGCTCCAGGCGGAGAGACCTAATCCCCACAGCGATGTCGCCGGCCACTTGCTTTAGAAACTCAACCTCTTCCGCCTGGAAGGCATTTTTCTTTTCGGCGTAAACATTCAGGGATCCCAGGGTCGTGTGATCATAGGCGAGGGGCAAAGCGATACACGACGCATAGCCCCTGAGTAGGGCAGGTTGACGCCACGGGCTGAAGATGGGATCGTTTTCTATATCTTCCACTATGCCAGGTTTCCCGGTTTTGATGGCCATGCCGAGGGGGCCCTGCCCATAAGGCGAATCATCCCACGTCGTCTTAATGATTGAGAGATATCCATCCTCATGACCGGCCCAGGCCGCGGGTTTCACCTCAAAGCTGTCCGGCTGCACCAGGCCAATCCAGGCAAACCTGACATAAGGCACACTCTTCAGCAAATCACAGATTTTTTGAAAGAGCTCTTTCTCGTTCTTTACCCGGAGCAGGACCTCGTTGATATCTTTAATGGCGCCAAGCAGGATATTCAGGTCCCGGACTCTCGCTTCGGTGCGTTTGTAGTGGCTGATATCCGCGATGATAAGCACCGCGCCGGCAACTTCGCCAGCCTCGTTCGGGATAGGATCGGCCATGACGTGTAACCAGCGGTCGCCAAAGGGCAGGGTCTGGGTTTCCCGCTTGCGACTTTTCAACATGCGCCCCACCGGACACTCCGCATCGGGTCCGGTAGTCAGGGGCACCGCCCTACAGCAATGGTGACCCATGATCTCGGATAAAGGTTTGCCTGCCAGATCAACCATGGCCTGGTTACATTGGAGAATCTGGGATTCCCGATCTACCAGGCACACCGCGTCACCGATGGCGTCGAAGGTGCTTTGCCAGGCGTGAGCTGCGGCGCGGAGGTCCTCCTCCATCTGCTTGCGCTCGGTAATGACGTCAAATACCGCCACGAAGTATTCTTTTGCGGGGCTGTAAACTGAGACGGAAAACCACATTCTTAAGGCTGACACATAGGTCTCAAACTTCTCGGGTTTGCCGGTCAAGGCCACTCTGCCATAGATTTCGAACAGTTCCGAATCAGTCTCCCGGATGCCCGGAATGACTTCGGACACTTTTTTCCCCTCAACATCTTTTAAGCCGGTCAACAGTTCAAAGGAATTGTTGACCTTTAGATAGATGAAGTCCTGGGGCTGATTTTGATGGAAGAGCATCTTGCAGTAAGCAAAGCCGTTCAGCATGTTCTCGAACAAGGACCGATAGAGGTCTTCGTTCTGCTGCAGCGCTGCCTCAATCTCTTTGCGTTGGGTGATGTCTTCGGCAACCTCGATGAACCCGGTTATTTGGCCATCCGTAGCGCGGTATGGAAAAGCCTGGATACGAACGTCAAGCCGGCTACCGTCAGGAGGGGTAATGGTAAGTTCAAGCACTTCCTTTTGTCCGGTGGCCATGGCCTTGGTTCCGGGACAATGAGCGCAGACCGCATCCCGGTGTTCAAATTCCCGAAAACATTCGTGGCCCACCAGTTCGCCGAGGGGCCTTTGTAATAATCTGCCCTGAGCCGCATTGGTCATGATTATCCGATGATCCCGGTCTATTACCGAAATACCCAGATCAATGTTTTCCACCAAGGTGCGGTAGCGCGCCTCACTTTCCCGCAACGACTGTTCGGCTTGTAACTTTTGAAAGGCCGCGCCCAGTTGCATCCCAACTTTTTCCAGCATCTCGACGACATGGAAGGGCACCATATTATCCCGGTGATCCGCCACATGGATCAAGCCCAGGATCACCTCGCCGCGGCGAAAAGGCACCAGAGCTACGGATTCATAGCCCACTTGGTTGCACAGGTTGCGGGTGCTGCCTTTGTCTCCCTCGGAAACCGTGGCCAGAAACCGGGAGGTGCCGTTCATGTAAAACGACCCGCCCATAGTATAAAATGGCAACGTAGGATCGCACGTGCCTTTGATGACGTTGATACACATGCATTGATCTGAATAAATGGATAGGGGGCTTTCCATTTCATAGAATTGACGGCTGAAACCCTGATAAGCCAGATAGGGAATCCCGCCCGCAGTGTCGAGAACCCGGATGCCCACCGCCTCACAGCCAGTAAAGTTTTTGATCTCAGACACGAAAGCTTCTAAAAGCGGATTGATCTCTGTTTGTTCGTGCACAATCTCTTGAAAGCGGAGAGAAGCCTGCAGCGTATCCTGCAACCGCTTGACCGCGGTGATGTCCCGGGCGATGGTGGAAGCGCCGATAATCGTACCGGCCGCATCCCGGATGGGTGACACGGTAAGTGAGACCTGGAGGGGGGTGCCGTCTTTCCGCACCCGTAGCGCTGACAAATGTTCGGTCCCTGCTCCGCGCTTCATCTTTTGCAAGATATGGTTGATCTCCGCCTGATGCTCTGGAGGGGCCAGGATCAGAACAGATTTCCCCTTGATTTCAGTGGCGGTATAGCCGTAGAGTCTCTCGGCCGCCGGGTTCCAGTCGGTGATGATGCCCTCTAACGTCTTGCCGATGATGGCGTCGTCACTGCTCATGACGATGGCAGCCAGACGGGCATGCTCTCGCGAGAAGGCGGTCTGATCTCCTTGGTATCCCGGCAATGATTGGGCCTCGGTTTGCCCCTGGCCAAGGGCGCGCAAACTCCCCTCGGCCTCGGCCAAGCGGGTGCGCAGGTCTCGGATTTCTCTTAACAGATCTTCTGAGGTCCTGTCAGTTGTCATACATGATCTCGACTTACAACGGCCCTCGACTTATAGTATTTGCCAAAAGTTTTTTCCTCTAATTCTCCTCTCCCCTTGTGGGAGAGGGTAGGGTGAGGGGTTAATAAGAAAAAACTTTTGGCAATGAGTATAGGTCAGACTCTTGCGTGGCTTGGCTATCGTGGTCTACCCTTGACAAAACTCAACCTTGCCGGGACCAATCAAGGGCTTTGGTCTCAATACTCCCCGGATAGCAACCTCGTGACTATGGGCAAGAGTTCCGTTTGGACTTTGCGCTTGGGTACATAGGCGCTGGCCCCGGCCGCAGCCGCGTCGGCTCGATGGGCCTCGTCGTCATAAATAGTAAGCATCACCACGTGGGTGTCCGGCAACACCGCTTTTATGCCCTGGGCGGCCTCGATGCCACTCATCCCGGGCAAGCCGATGTCCATGATGATCAGACGTGGAGTCATCGTCTGGGCCATGGAGATCGCTTCCTCTCCGCTGGTGGCTTCCAGCAACTGGTAGTGAGGAAAAGAGAGCTCCAGCCATTCCCGCAGTGACTGGCGAACGACTACGTGATCTTCTACTATCAAGATATTATGGTTCATAACTCTCCTCTTCTGTGCAAAATTCTTCAACTATTATGATAGACAACTTTCTTATATCTATGCCGCGATTGCTCTTCTGTCAGCCGGGAAAGTCTGACAATTTGAGGGGAAGACCTTGACAGTTCAGGTCAAAGTCTTGACATCTCAAGGAAGATTCTTCTTGTCGCGTGGGTAGACGCCTGACGCCCATCGGCGGCTTCGCCTCCCACCAGGAGATCGGCCTGGGTCTCCAACAAGAGTTTGAGTCCGTCCCGGACCACCGCGTGATCGTCGGCCAGAAACACGGTGATCTTCATCGGGTCACTTCAACTATCACTCGGGTGCCGTGGTCGGGCTGAGACTCGATGTTGCAGCTACCGCCTGCCGCTGCCGCCCGCTCGCTCATGTTCATAAGGCCCCACCGGCAAGGCCCTTCGGGCTGGCCCACCTGGGACTGGTCGAAGCCGACGCCGTTGTCGGCGATGATCAGGCGGATGGTTCCGTTAATTACCTCTTCGGTCAATTCGACCCTAGAAGCCCTGGCGTGCTTGGCCACGTTGGTCAGGGCCTCCTGGGCAATACGGAACAAGGCCAATTCCACCCACCTGGTCAGGCGGGGAGCTGCCTCCTCCCCCAAGACCTCCACATTGATACCTGTCCGCCGGGCAAACTCCCCCCCATACCAGCGTAGCGCCGATAGCAGCCCGTAGTCATCCAACACCGGGGGCCGCAGTTCGGCCATGACGTTCCGGATGGTTTCCCCGATTTTTTCCACCAGGGTCACGGCGTCGGCCAGTCGCATCAGGAGCGGCTCTGCCGCATTTTTGGGCATCTGGGTCGTGAGCAAGGTCAGGTTGAGGCCCAGGGCGGTGAGGCCCTGGCCCACCTCGTCGTGGAGCTCACGGGCCAGGATATGCCGCTCCTTCTCTTCCGCTTCCGCCAGTTGGGCCGCTAAAGCCCGGAGTTGTTTTTGGGCCTGCTTGAGCTCCGTGATGTCAGTGATAACCCCGACCAGTCCCCCCACCGCGCCATCGCCTTTCAGGAAGGTGGCTTTGTTAAAGACGACCTCCCGTTTCCTGCCATCAGGCAGCGGCATAATATGCTCATATACCTGGACGCCGGGATTTTTAAACAGTTCCAGGTCCTTCTGACGATATTTTGTTGCCGATTCCTGGTGGGGTAGACAGTCGACCGTGTTCCCCACCATCTCCTCTTTCGTAACCCCAAAATAGTCTAAAAAGCTCTGGTTGCAGCCCAGATAGCGGCCCTCGGCATTTTTGTAAAAAACGGGGGTGGGAATCGTTTCAATCAAAGATTGCAGAAACTGGGATTGTTGGGCCAGGGCTTCCTCTGTCTGCTTGCGGGCGGTAATGTCCACCGACAAGACCGCAAAGCCTACCAGATTTCCGGCGCCTGAGTATATTGGATGGACATAATTATCACAAATGAGGCCCCCGCGCCTATCTTCAAAAACCAGGGGCCTGCCGGTACTCCTGACCTCTTCTATACGGGCCTGTCTCCCTTTGGCCAAATCAGCCGGTAAGTAATCGAACATGCAAGTGCCCACCATCTCTTTGATGGGTTTGCCCAACCTTTCGGCCACTATTTTATTGGCCGCCAGGATAATGCCGTGGGGGTTCAGAAGCACCACCGCGGCAGGGGTGGCGTCCAGGAGCACCCGTAAGGTTTCCCGGCTTCGCCGCAGGGCTTCTTCAGCCTGCTTGCGTTGAGTGATATCGTCTAATATTGCCACAAAATATTCTTTTGCGGGGGAGTACACCGAGATCGAAAGCCACTTCTGAAAGGCTTTCACATAGATTTCGAACCTCTCGGGTTCTCCAGTCAGAGCCACCCTGCCATAGATTTCAAAAAGCTCCGGATTCCCTTTGTGCAGGCCCGGAATGACTTCAGATACCTTTTTCCCAACAACATTTTTCAACCCGGTCAAGACCTGGAAGGATTTGTTGACCTCAAGATAGATGAAGTCGTGGGGCTGATCGTGCTCAAAGAGCATCTTACAGTAGGCAAATCCGTTCAGCATATTCTCGAACAGGGACCGATAGAGTTTTTCGCTCTCCCGGATGGCCTGCTCCGCCGCCCTTTGGGCGGTAATGTCCCGGACTGCGGCGAGCCGCAAATTGTGGCCCTGGGCCGGAAAATTACTGCTCTTGACCTCCACCGGGAAGGTAGAGCCATCCTTGCGGCGATGGATGCCGGAAAAGGTATTCGCTGGGGAGTCATGCTTACACAGATTTTGGAGGTCTTGCCGGCTTATCCCCACTTCGATATCCTTTACGTGCAAACCAAGGAGCTCTTCCCTGGTGTACCCCAGACTCCGGCAGGCCTGCAGGTTGACCTCGACAATCCTGCCCTGGGCGTGCAGGAAGACGGCATCCGCGACGCTGTCGAACAATTGCCGGAAGTGGGCCTCGCTCTCTCTCAAGGCCTCCTCGGACTTTTTGAGCCGGGTAATATCTGCGATACGATGCACTGCGCCCAGGAGTTCGCCGGCGTCGTCCAGGATGGGGTCCACGGTCACTTTAAACCAGCGCTCTTTATGGGGCAGGACCACTTCTTCCCGTTGCCGGGTCTGGCACATGATCCCCAGGGGACATTCAGAAATCGGTTGGGAGGTCCCATGGACGACCTCGTAACAGAGGCAGCCCAGGATTTCATCAATGGGCTGGCCTACCAGAGTGGCCATGGCTTGATTGCATCCCAGAATCCGGCAGTTCAAGTCCATGAGGCAAATGCCGTCGCTCATGGCATCGAAAGTGGCCTGCCATTGGTGAGCCGCCAGTCGCAGGGCCTCTTCCGCCTGCTTGTGTCGGGTGATGTCGGCGAACATGGCGAAGGCGCCCTGAAATTGGCCCTGGCCATCTTGGAGGCTCCTGGCCGAGATAATGCACCAGCGATCACTCCCATCTTCGCGCTTCAAGCGGCGTTCGAAGGTTACATCCAGCCCCTGGCGGAGCTGGGCAATTTTGTTCTCGTGATCAGGCAGATCTTCGGGAAACAAGAAGTCAGTCAACGGCCGGTACAGCATCTCCTCCATCTGGTAACCCAGCATTCCAGCCATGACGGGATTGATGTAAGTTGTTTGGTAATCGGCATCTATCCCCCAAATACCCTCGTTGGCGGTCTCCACGATGAGACGGTACAAGGCTTCGCTCTTGCGCAAGTTGTCTTCCGCTTGCTTGAGTTTGGTGATATTCCTAACAACCGTATGATATTGGACCAACTTGCCCCCTGCATCCACCACCGGCAGACTCTCCAGGGAAGCGGAAAAAGGGGGGCCTTGGTGAGGCCTCAGCAACAGATCACCTGACTGCGAGACGCCATCGGCTAGCCCCGATTGCAGGTGAGTTCGAAAGGCCTCATGATTTCCCGGGGCCACGAACCGGATGAAAGGCGTTTGCAGTAATGAATCCCTGGGTTCCCCCAATAACCTAATCCCCGCGTCGTTAACCTCGCTGATGAGCCCGTGCGGGTCCAGGGTAAAGTAAGCTACCGGGGCAAAGTCATAGAGTGTGGCATACCGGTCCTGGGACTTGGCGAGAACCTCCTGGGACCGGCGAAGATCCTGGTTTTGCTTCTCCAACTCGGACTGGTGCTCCTGCAGTTCATGCACCAGTTCCTGGACATCATCCCAGGGCATCCGTTCCAGGTCCGGCACATTGGCCGCCAGAAACTCCTTTACCCTGGCCTTGAGGTGGTCTATTGAGTCCACGCTTGATCGTCTCTTTTTCATGGTAAGTTTTTCATGCTGAGGTGAGGCCGATTCACTCCTCTAAGCCCTTTGAGTATCCCCAAGACTGGGTCCCCCTCAAGCTAAGACAGCAGTGGTGCCCGGCGTAAAAAACCTTTACAAGTTATATCGGTAAGTTATTGGGAACCTTTAATATAATTCGGCCTGACAATCTAATCTGCCATTAAAACAAGAAGTTATCTAGGCTTTTCCCTTGACCGGAAGAAGCAAGCTCAAGGGTCGACAGGGAAGTAGTGCCTTGACACCATCTGCAGGTTGAGATATAAAAATTAAATGCGGTCCCATCGTCTAGGGGCCTAGGACACCGCCCTCTCACGGCGGAGACACGGGTTCGATTCCCGTTGGGACTACCAATAAAAACCGCATTTCATGGGCCTTTCCGGACTTCGGAAGGGCCTTTTTTTTGTCTATATTTTAGCCTCCGACAAAAATTAACAAATTCATCTTCAGCCAGTGGCGTTGGTCCCTCTGGCGTGTTCCAACGCGTAAACGCAATGACCATTATCTTGGTCACGATCCGACCATAGACTCGCCTCACCTCGGCTCTCAGACTTATCTCCCCTCAAGGTTCGAATGATTAAGTTGGCCCCCGCCGTAAGTGAGCTCCAGCCAAGGCTGGCCGGAACTTCCGGGTAGTCCAGGCCATCCGCAGAAAATTAATGAAATTAGAATTTGTTGGAGAGAAGGTGTGTAGCCAGGCATATACCTTGCAAATATATTTAATAAGCCTTTCTATTCACGGAATTTTGATTGGCGGCCAGATGCATTCCAGCGAGGCCACCAGCAAGCTATAAAGTTTGATTCTCATTACAAGTGGGTTCAGGATGTTGTTGAAGAAGCTTCTTATCGTGCTGTCAAGTAGCCTCATGATAAACTGCTGCGCCTCATTTGACAGCCGGCCTGGGCCTGATTATGTAGCCCTGTATGGCAGCGTGGCCAAGTTAATGAACCAAAAAGTGGAATACAAGACGCCGCCGATTGTGTTTGTTCAGGACTCAAGGGTATTAGGCCAGATGTTCCCGGAATTATCAAAACCCGGGGAAAATCTCTTAGGGGTTTATTGGTGTGGCATGGTCTATTTGTCTCAAGAAGATCTGTCCAATCAGGTGGTAGCACATGAATTTTCCCACTATTTAGGGGCAAATGAACAAAATGCGGAGATTGTCTCCGAAGTTTGTACTCGTCAAGGGGGAATAATTTCTCCCGGAAGCAAAAAATCAGGGGCAGGTGCCGGTCTCGTCGGCGTTGCGGTAGGAATGCGCGGCACACGTGCGGCCGGAGTCCGGTCCCCGACCCCCAATTGACCAAGAGGGCGCAATCCTCTAAGACTAATCTTTGCCGCCGACGTTTCGCCCAGTTCCCCTGAAAAATCCGGCTTTCTATACTGGCCTCGGCGATAGCATTCACCGGCCAGACTTGACCTATCCAAAGAGTAACTCAATCACCATAAAGAGAAGGAGCACCAGGATTATTAAAGAAAGGAGGCTGAAATCCTTTGGATGGAAAGCCCTATCGTTCTAGAAAAAAGAATGTTGTTGGGAAGGTTTGATCAAAAGAAAAAGTGCTATCGAAAGTCATTATACTTATATTAAATAAGCTTGCGGTTTATTGTGTATGTATACTAATGTTGGTTTTTCTTGGTCATTAATTATCAAAATTATTAGTTGTATTCCAGAATACCACCCCCAGCCGCCTGAGTAATCCCAAAACCGTTCACATCTTTTCGCAGTCTGTTTGTTACAATAATCTTGAGATCGGTGACTCTACCCTGCCAAGGCAGAGCCTCATGGTTCCGCCATGGGTGAAGGGATGTTCCCTTCAGGCACCTCCCCAAGCCCAGGGCGCCTTCTGGCGAAAAAAAAATCCAAGTGAAAACATTTTTTTTTTGCGCGTCCCTCGGGCTTGTGCTCCTACTTACGCTCTCAATACAATCCTATAATAGGACCGACAAACTGCTTTAATAGGTCCCACCGGTATATCAGTATATCTAACCGAAATATTTATAAATAAATACTATATAGATAAATAAGGTATTATAGTATTAATTATATTAACCGATAATGTTATGCTGAGATAATAATATAAATTTGGAAGAGTTATGTTAATTATAATTAAGCCGATTGTATTTGACAAGAGAGTTAGCTGAGTGCTAAATAGTATTATCATGGTTGAACTGAGAGAATGGATCCAACGGGAAGGTTCCGAGGGGCGTAAAAAGCTGTTTGCAGCTATTAAGGATAAGTATCCAGGGTTTACTCAGGTGAGCTTGACAAATTATATCCAGGGACAGCGCATTCCCGATTATAATATTGCCAAGATCATTTCTCGAGTGACCAATATTCCAGTTTTTCTCCTTCCCTTTCGATTTATTCACAGACCGGAAACTATGGGCGAATAGTCAAACTGGTTTTGTCTTTTGCAGCAGGCTAAAGAAAGTATATCCGCCTTAACCTTATGATTTATTTATTAAAAGATACCATTCGGGCCGGTGCCTCGAGTGGCGGGAGCGTGTCTTGGCGACCCTGGAAGGTAGATTTGCACAAGAGTTTGAGGGGATTAACCGGGATGAGGCAGCACCCTGGTACGTAATCCAAACCCACGGCCGCACCGAAACCAAGGTGCACCTGGCGTTGCAGCGCAAAGGATTGGAAGTCTTTTTTCCCCAAGTGCAACTCCATAGAATGATAAGAGGCCGTAAAGTCCTCATGCATTTGCCATTATTCCCAAACTACCTCTTTGTCCATGCACATATCGATTCGACGGTTTTTCACCAAATCATCAAGGTTAATGGGGTAGTGAAGCTCCTGGGGAATAACGGCCCCGATCCGGCGCCGGCGGATCAGATAGAATCTATCCGGACCATTGTGACTGGCGACAGGTATTATTGTCCCTGGCGGTATATAGAGAAGGGCAAAAAGGTGCGGGTGCTCGATGGGCCTTTATCAGGGGTGGTGGGGATTTTGGTCGCCAGGAAAGAAAAGCAACGCCGCCTGGTAGTCGCCGTGGAGATGTTCCAGCGGTCGGTGACAGTGGACCTGGACAGCGAGTCGGTGGAACGTTGGGATTAGAAGATCCACCGGCCTTGGCCTGCTGTTCAGATCATCGACTCATCACAATTCTTGCCTAACTTATTCCTTCAGTAATATCAGCATCAATAACCCTGGTCTGGTTTGGGGTTCTGGTCCTCAAGGGTATCGAGATTTGTTTCCCTTTCAGTTGATCGGCAGATGAGAATTCAAGTCAAAACCATAATTATCCTGGTTGGGTTGAGCATCAGTCTGGCAGCCTGCGCGCCTGCCTCTCAACTCCCACATTTGCCGGGGTTTGCGGAAAAGGAAGGCGAGCGCGCCTTGGTGCCCCGGGGCTTCCTGGTTGCCGGGGCTCAACCGCAGGAAAAGGTCGATCCCAAAGTCTCACAGGAGATTAAGGCCTTCTTGGAAGAAAATGGCATGCTGGCCGGATTTAAGGGAGGCCTGGGGACCGAACTTCCCATAATGCTCAACCCATCTGTACAAGGTTTCCTGCGTTCCTTTACAACTTCCCGCCGTGCGACAATCCAGGCCCAGCTCTCCCGTTCCGAAAGATACCTCCCCATGATTCGGCAAATTTTTCAAGAGCAGGGGCTCCCCCAAGATTTAGTCTACCTGCCCATGATTGAAAGTGGTTTTAATCCCTTGGCGCGCTCCCCCAAGGAAGCGGTGGGGCTCTGGCAATTCATCGCAGGCACCGCCAGGCGGTATGGCTTAAAGGTTGACGAGTGGGTGGACGAGCGCCGGGACCCCGAGAAATCCACTAAAGCTGCAGCACGCTATCTCAAAGATCTGCACGGTCAATTTGGTTGCTGGTATCTGGCCGCCGCAGGGTACAACGCCGGCGAAAACCGGGTAGAAGGGGTGGTAAACCGATATGACACTCGGGACTTCTGGGTCATGGCCCAAAATCATCTGCTCCCCCAAGAGACCTGTAATTATGTCCCTCAGTTGATTGCTGCGGTTTTGATTGCCAAAAATCCGGAAAAATATGGCTTTAACTGCAATACCCCTGCCCGGCCTCTGGCCTATGTTCGGAAAAAGGTGCCTGAAGGAACAAACTTGCGCCAGTTCGCCGGGTCTTTAGGCCTGCCCTATGAAGCCATTCAGGAGTTGAACCCGGAAGTGAAGGGAGATTGTGTCCCCCTGGATCAAAAAGAATACTCGGTGAAAGTCCCGTCTGCCAAACTTCGCCACATCCCCGGGCTGGCAAAAGGGGAGCCAAAAAGAAAAACTTCCCCAGATGCTGATCAACCTGAAAAGCAATAACGCTGAAAATTCTATGCGACCGCATGGCGCCAGAAAAATTTTACCACTGCTTCAAGCCGGCTTGATCGGGCTCTGCCTGGTGAGTCTGGCGGGCGCGGCGGTTGAGAGTCCGGCGCTGGAGACCGTGGTGACTGTGGTCGCTCTGAATGAACAGGGGGAACCGCTGGACACTGCCTTGGGGGTTATCATAAGGCAGGATGGCTTAATTCTTACCAGCGCCGCGATTTTTCAACCTGGACAACCTCTATTAGTTAAGACCGACCATGGCGCGATCTATTGGTGTCAAAGTCTGCTTTATGCCGATTTATTGCAGGATTTGGCCGTATTAAAGATCGAAGCCACCGGGCTCAAGGCCGTCCCCCTCCAAGCATCGAAACGATCCCATGTTGTTGAGGAAAAAATTTATTATCCAATAAAAGAAGGCAATAAATATACTCTCCGGGAGGGTAACCTGGTCGGCTCTTTACCCTTGTCACCGCGGCTTGAACTCTTGAAACTTTCCCCCTGCAACCAGAGAGGCATACAGGGGACGCCGGTTTTTAATCGGACAGGCGAAGTAGTAGGAATGATGCACCTGGGGGGAGACCAAAACGAGGGTCCCCAGGGAAAGCCAACGGCACTGAATTATTTCCTTTCCTGTGACCGCACGTTAGTTCCGATCTCTCTGGACGCTGCGTCCTTGAAAGGAACAAAACCCGCGGCCGAACCTCGGGGTGACTTATCTGGGGAGAATCCAGCTAATGCATTGGTCAGGGCCTTCTGGGACGGGGTCGCAGCCACGATAGGCAACAACTGGGAATTGGCCCAGAAGAAATTCAGTCTAGCCATGGCTCCTCCCGCCCAATTGCCGGAGGCTTATTATGGCCGAGGTGTGTCACGCTTCCATTTGCGCAATTACCAAGGCGCAACTGAGGATTTGCTGGAGGCGACCCGGCGCTTACCAGGTTACGCCCTGGCCTTTTTCTGGCTCGGAAAGACCTGGCAGCAAAGCGGAGACCAGGAAGCAGCAGATGCAGCTTATAGACAGGCAGTGGGGCTGGCGCCAGACTTGCACGAGGCCTGGTTTTATTTGGGGGAAATAGCTTATCAGAGGGGCGACCAGGATAAGGCGCAAAAATGTTTGGAAAAGGCTGAGGGCGACTTGCCGCAGGCAGCAATGCGGGCCTGGTATCTGGGGAACATTGCCCGGAGCCAGCAACGGTTGCCGGAGGCCTTGGCGGCATTTAAACAAGCTGTCCAGATGGATCCGAAGTATTTCCCAGGCTATCTGGAAGGGGGCAAACTGCTGTTGCTGGACTTAGGAGAGTCCCGGGAGGCGGTCGGCTGGTTGGGCCAGGCAGTCAGCCTCAAGCCTCAGCATGCGGAAGCCAGGTATTTCTTATCTCTGGCATATCACTTGTCATGGAACGCCGCCGCGGCCTGGGAGCAATGTTACGCGCTGGAGAAAATCCAGCCGGACCTGGCGGGGCAACTCGCCACAGTGCTGGCAAGAGGCCAGTAATCAACCCTATATTAAGTTCATCCGCAGGCGACTTTATTTCTTTAAGTTTTTTGCCGAAGGGAAGAAAATTATCTTGCTTTTTTAATGCTAAGGTGCAAAAAAAGGAGTGCAGAAGGCTAATTTTAATTCCTATATACAAGTAAATTTTCCTATATCCTTTTAGAAAATAGTTTCATTTAAATACAAAGCGCAACAAAAGCCTATCTACCCAGTCCTGATAGGCACTGGAGGTAATGATGCCAAGGCAATTCGGATATGGCGCTGGTAATAAGAAACTGGCGATCTTTCTTTTAAGCTACTTTCTATTGATAGGTTTAGAGATTACGCCGGTTAACGCCACTGTATCTGGCGATGTGGCCGCAGATCTTCCTGCGAGCCAGGTAGTCGCCAACGGCATTGCCGCCGGCCTCGGTGTCGATGCCGTGGTGTCACAAGCTTTAGCCGCAGGAGCGGATGCCATGGCGGTGGCTCAGGCTGCATTGGCGCAGCCGGGGGTTAATGCCCAGGCGGTCTTCAGTGCCATGCTGGCCAATAATGTTCCTCTGGCCACGGTCATGAATGCCGCGGTAGCTGCCAATCAATTGAATGCGGCGACCCAGGCGGCAGTCAATGCGGGCATCAGTAATACTACCATAGCAAATGCCGCGGTGGCCGCAGGTGCTACGCAAGCTGCCGTGACTACTGCCTTAGCCAACGCCGGAGCTGCATTGCCGCCTTCTTTTGCGTTTGCTGCTACGGCTGCCCCTCCCGGCCCCCCTTCGGGATCCACTGGTACCGGGGGCATCGGCGGTGGTGGTGGCGGCGGTAGTGGTGGCAGTGGTGGTGGTGCCGGTGGTGGCGGGACCGCCAGCCCATCTCGATAAAGGCTGTTAAGGTTTACCATCAAGGCATTTAGTCAATGCCACAGTCGATTTGTCCAGATATCTTGGGCGCTGCGACAGTCGGGGAGATTTCCGGTTAAGGCATCAGTAATTCGTTCTTGTTGTCGTAGCCGGTATCTGCCGAAAGAATTTTATCGATTTCACCAAGCCAACAAACTTAAGCAGCCTGCCAGGGGGAAGCACGTGAACATCACAGGGAAAGTGGCAGCAACGAAATGGGGGATAATCGGCCTTGGTTTGATAATGGTCACCTTAATGTTCACCGGGACGTCTTGGGCGCAACAAGCCACCCCACCTCCGGAGCAACCAAAGGTGAAGGTTAAGGCAGAGCCAGCGGCGGAGCTGCCCAAGGAGGAGTTGAAGCCGTCCCAGGAGCCGGGATATTTCCCCAGTATCGTGCCCTATGATCGAAAGTTAACGTTAGAGATCGGGCCGGTTTCCGGGATTTTGGCGCCCTACGGCAATCCAGCCGCCCTTGACACCTTAAGACTGGGAAAGGCAGTCAAGGCCGGCCCTCTTCGGGTCGCCCCCTTCTTGGAAACTGATATTGGCTACCGGTCCAACCTCTTTCAGACTTCCAATGATAAGCGGGCTACGAGTGTCTTTGCGGTTAATCCAGGGATGTACGTGGAATTGCCCATGGCCCACACCCACAAGATTTCGGTGGGCTATTTGGGAAATGCGATTGTCTACCCTGCAGCCGATCTCGATGACTACAGCCATTATGATAGCAATGTCAACGTGGATGCTTCCTTCAATTTCCCCGGCGGCCTGAGTTTGCGAGCCGGTAATTATTTGCGGATCGCGACCGAGGAACCAACTGCTCAAAATACCAACCAGAGATTTTACCACCAGTGGACCCCTTATTTTTTGGCAAATTATGCCTTTGCGGACAGATGGAAACTCCAGGCAATTTATGAGTTCAATAAATTATATTTTGCTGCGTCGGCACGATCTCCCCAAAACGATTATAACGAGAATGTCGGCGGGGTGGCGCTCTACTATAAAATCTTGCCCAAAACCGCGGTGCTGGGGCAATTCATTGTTTCCCAACGCACCTATCCTTCCCAAACCATATCGAATAACTATACGTACACCCCAATGGTCGGTTTGACCTGGGACGCCACCGCTAAACTGAGCGGGATAGTAAAAGCCGGTTATACTATAAAGGATTTTGAAAATGACCAGTCGGGCTTATTGGAAAAGACTCCCTCAACCCCTGCTTTTAGCGCCCAGGTGACTTATAAGTTCGACAGGCGCACCAATCTAGCGTTAACCGCCCAGCGAGGTATCAACCAAGACGCTGATCTGGCCGGTAATACCGCCTATGACAATACGGCCTTTTACGTAACTCTCAATCATCTCTGGGCCTACTGGAACCTGAGCAGTTATGTCAACGTCTCTTACACCATTAACGATTATATAAACCGGTCACAAGACCCGGGCGATGGTTTTAAATTCCGGCAAGACTCTCTCATCTCCACTGGAGTGGGATTCAGTCGTCCCTTAACCCGCTACCTGCGGCTAAGATTAGATTACAGTTACACCAACAAGGCGTCTAATTTCACCAGCTATAGCTATAACGAACACAGAATGATATTTGGCATACAGGCCACCATGTAAAAATATTTGTCCTTCCGTATTTTTCTTGGGGAGGCCGGTGTTACAACTGAGTCCCAGGGATGGGGATTCAGAGACGGAACGCCGGCCTTACCACAAATCCTGGCGAGACAGGCAGCCAAACTTTTCCCCTGAAATCTGACCGTACTTTGCTGTCCGCATAAAAATGCCCCGAGCCCAGAGCACAATTGCCCGGAGCCATCTCTGGTTTGTGGTCCTCATGGTCCTGGTGGGGGCTTATCCGGGCGGTACCGGAGCAGCCCAAGAGGGGCCTAACCTTCTGCCCCCCTTGGTTATGGGTGACTCCGGACAAAAATTAGTCCTGCCGCCGGGTTGGCATCGTCAAGACCGTCAGATCCCGGGAGTGGAGGCGAGCAAAATCTATATTAGCCGGGATACCGGACACCCCGGTGAACTCTTGGCCTTGGTGGGCGGGCCGGACCGCGGCGGGCGAGTCTGGTGCCAGGTATCAGGCATACGCCCCCATACGGATTATGCTTTGGAATTTTTGGCTTTTCGTCCCAAGTTTGCCAACGGCGTCTACTTTGAAGTGGAAATCTTTGGGCAGCGGCGCCTGATCAACCAGCACTGGAGCTATGGCCGGGTCCAATCCATAATTCTCCGGGTCAATTCCCGGGAGGTTCGGGGAAAAACCCGCTTGGTCTTTGATAATCCGCACCAGGAAGTTCTGGCCTTTGGAGCGCCATCACTGAGAATCAACCCGGTAAAGCAAACCAAAAGGCAACCAGAGTCGGTTCGGCTTCCTGCCTTTTTCCCGGTGGGGATTTATGGTGCGGGCCCGGATGACTTACCTGCCATTCGGGCCGCAGGGTTCAACGCCATCCAAAGTTATGATTCCCGGCCGGGAATAATTACCAGGCTGGCTGCACTTTCAGCAAATCAGGGTCTCAAATACCTTGCCAATATGCGATATTACCAGGAAAGCCTCAGCAAACACCTGGGTGGACAGCCTGACCTTTTGGGTTTTTATGTTGAAGATGAGCCTGAAGGCCGCTCGGTCCCACCGGTTAAGCTAGGCGAACTCAGTGAAGCCTTGAAAAAGGACCACCCCGGAGTGCTCACCGCGGTGGCCATGCTCCGCCCCCAAATGGTTAAGGATTACCGGGATGCAGCCGATATCTTCATGATCGACCCTTATCCCGTGCCTCATATGCCCATGACCTGGCTCTCCGATTGTATAGAGGAGGCGGCCCGCTCGGTCTCCAAAGAGCGCCTCTGGGCGGTGATTCAGGCTTTTGGCGGTGAAAAATGGGCTAAAGACGGGTGGCCACGGCGGCCTCTGAAGGTGGAGACGCGGTGCCTAACTTACCTGGCAGTGGTACACGGGGTCCACGGCATCTTTTACTTCAGTTACCCGGAGGTGAGCTCAGATCCGACTGCTTGGCACGACCTCCAAGGGATCGCCGGCGAACTGCAGGATCTGCAACCCTGGCTGGTGCTCCCGAACCTGACGGGCCGTCTTCGGCTTGAGATGACTTCTCCCTTCAAGGTTGATGCCGCAGGGCGGCCGGCGGTGCACTTCTGTGAAAAGCAGCAAGGCCGTGAACACCTGTTGGTCCTGGTCAATGTTATCAACCATCCGGTGAGCTTTTATTTGCAAGGGTTTTCCAAGCAGATTGGCTGGGTGGAGGACAAGTTCCTTAACCAAAAATCCGTAGTCCGGGACGGAAATATTCGGGAAGAATTAGGTCCATATGAAGTTCGCATCTACAAGTTTGCTCTCCCCGACTGAATTCTCGATCCAAGAGGCCTCGAAGTCACGCCACCTGATCCTGGGCGGCGTCGGCACTGTCTTGGTTTTCGCCCCCCTGGCCTTTGCTGCGGTGCATCCGTGGGCCTATTTTACCGTCGGTCTCATTGTCGCGGTCTTATTCCTGGTGATCATGGCCAACTGGCTATACCGACTTTGGATTCGTCCCCAGGGGGAAGTGGTAGTGCCTTATCCCCCAATGTGGTGGCTGGCTTTGGGACTGGGGTTAATCGTTCTGATTCAAGTAATTCCTTGGCCCCAAGGGGTGGTGCGCTGGCTCTCTCCATCTGCACTGGCGATTCGAGCGTTGGGGAACGGTTATGGCTTGGAAGGTTTTGTTCCCATATCTCTCAACCCTCATGCCACCATTCTTGAAAGTTTAAAAGAGTGGCCGGCTGTAACAATGTTTTTTGTGCTCATTTTTACGGTAAAAACCCAAAAACAGATTAATGTGCTGGTTTACCTTATTCTGGCGATAGCCCTGTTTGAGGTGATCTTCGGGTTTTGGACCTTCCACGAGCATGTTATCTGGGGCTGGAAAAGTCCCTATAATTCCCAACGCCTCTGTGGCACCTTCATCAATCCCGATCACCTGGCGACCTATTTAACCATGGCTATTTTGCTGGGTTTCGGGCTCTTCCTGGGGCAAAAGGAGGAAGTTGCTTCCTCCCCCAAAAGAGTGACCGGCCTGCGCCTCCTCAAACGGTGGTCCTGGTCGGAGCATGCCGAACCGCAATTCCGTCGGTTCTTGCTCCTGTTTTTGCTGGTAGTGTTGACTACGGGTCTGATTTTTACCGGCTCCAGAGGAGGCATGATTTCCTTAGCCCTGGGGCTTGGTTTGATGGCTTTAGTAATCTGGAGCCAGCACTGGCGCAAGGCCCACGTATATTGGATCGTTATCTTCGTGGTAGTGGCATTGAGCTATAGCCTGCTCCTGGGGAGCAATATAGCTTTAGCTCGATTCCTGAACCTGGACCTAGACCGCTATTATATTTCTCTGAGCGCCTGGGACCTATTCAGAGAATTTCCCTGGATCGGCTCCGGAGGGGCATCTTTTGCCGACTTGGCTTACCGGTACCAGGCACCCGAACTCAAGGGGATAATGTTGGGCTATGCCCATAACGACTGGGTCCAATTATTGGCTGAGACCGGGATGGTGGGATTTTCCCTCGTGGCTGGCGCTGGTTTGTATTTCTTCTTTACACTGTTGCGGCAATGGCGCTCTCGGCAGGATGCTTGGGCCCGGGGTTTGGGGTTGGGAGGATTAGCGGCCGTGGGATTGGCGGGGCTTCATGGTTTGGTGGAATTCTCCTTCCATATCCCTGCGGTCACTCTGCTCTTCAGCAGCATTGCGGCCGTCACCTATCTCTCCCTATATAGCCACAAGCGGATGTGGGAAAGTTCTTCTTATCGGACCATCAATCTTTCTCAGAAACGGCTGAGGGCCACCGGGATAATCATAGGCTTAATCCTGGTGCAACTATTTTTTGTCTGGCAAGTAGGGGTTCATTGGCTGGCTGAATCGATGGCGCCCTCTGAACCAAATTCCACCACGGCGGCTCCCCAGTTAAAACTTAAGGACTATCAAGAGGCTTTGGCCTACAACCAAAGAAATAGCCGCGATTATTCAGGACTGGCAGAAGCCTTGGCAGCCGAGGCTGCTACCCTTAGCCTGGCTGGAAGAACAAAAGATGACCTCCCAACCAGCGAGGTTGATAAGCTCCTGCAAACGGCAATTTTTTATAACCCCGGGAACTGGGCCTTTCGGTTAAAGCTGGCGGAGTTTTATCTGAAGCACTATAACGAGAATCCATCCCGTTATCTTCCCCAGGCTCTGGAAGAGTTTAACGCGGCAGTAAAATTATTTCCCAGCTCTGGATATCTGCACCTCCGCTTGGGAACCACCCTCTGGTGGGCAGAAAATCATTGCTTGGGGTTGGTCCCTCTCAAGTTTAGAGGCCAGTCTGCCGAATATCTTAAAAGAGCCATAGAACTTGATAAAAATTTGAAAAAAATGGCTCTTCAGTATCTGCCCCAGGAAAGGTCCGGGCCGGTAATGTAAACTCCGGCCGGGAGCTGACAGACTATCCTGAACCTACTAGGCATAGCGCAATGTCTCAACAATTTGAGCTTTATTGAGGGTTGCAAATGGTTAAAAGTATAAGCATATGTGCGGTGTTACTGGTTTTGGTTTTTTGCCCCCTGGTCCAAGCGCAAGAAAATTATCGTCTGGGCCCGGAGGATGAAATCGAAATTAAGGTCTGGGATCATGAAGATCTTAAGAGGACAGTGCGCGTCGGGCTGGATGGGCACATCTCCTTTCCTTTCTGCGGTGAAATGAATGCCAAAGGGCTCACTATCCTGGAACTGAAAAAAGAGTTGGAGCACCGGTTGGCGGCTGGCTACATCATTGACCCCCATGTCTCTATCAACGTCACTGACGTGAAAAGCCAGAAGTTTTTCGTGGTAGGCAAGGTGCAAAAGCCCGGGACCTACCCGTTGACCAAGTCCATCACGGTGACCGAGGCAATCTCTATGGCCGGCGGACTTCCCCAGGAAGGCGATAAGCAACTCAAAGGTGGGATAGCGTATCTGGTGCGGCCGCGTCCGGGAGAAAAGCCGATTGGCCCCCGAGCTCCTATGCAGGGTGGGGGTGGAGAAACTTTCACCATTTCTCTGGAGTCGGCCTTTGCCGGTGATCCAAAGAATAACCTGGAGATCAAAAATGGGGATACCCTCAATGTCCCCAGCTTGAATTTTTATATCACCGGCGAGGTGAAAAAGCCCGGGCGTTACTCGTATGAGGACCGTATGACCGTGTTGATGGCGGTGACCACTGCCGAGGGGTTTAGCGATAAGGCTTCTTCGCGCAGCACCTATATCATGCGGGATCAAGCAGGGAAAAAAGAAAAAATTCCGGTGAAATTGCAGGATCCCATCCAGCCAGGGGACACCATTGTGGTTCCGGAATCGTTCTTTTAAGGGGGTAGAGGATGGAAGGGAACACGATATTTCACCATGGATTGGATTCTCATCATAACCAGGAGAACCTCCATGACTATCTAAGAATTCTGGTCAAAAGGCGCTGGGCGGCTCTGGCAGTCTTTATGGTTATCGTAGCTACCACCGCACTCTACTCCTTTCTTGCTACTCCGGTCTATAAAGCCACCACCCAGATATTGGTGGAACGCCAGATGCCGCGCCTCCTGGAGTCTCGGGAAGGTTCATATTCATCTGATGCACTCAATCAAGAATTCTACCAGACCCAATATAAACTCCTGGCAAGCAAGGCCCTGGCCGAAAAAGTGGCCACCAAGCTGGACCTGTATAGCAACCCCAACTTTAGCGCTCAAAAGATCCCTGCCGATGCCACAGCAATACAGCGCCAGCATTATAAAAATCGGATTATCACCGGTCTTATGAGGCAGATTGAAGTCACCCCGATTCGTAACAGTAGCCTGGTGGACGTCAGTTTTAACAGTCCAGACCCCCAATTAGCGGCGTCGGTCGTCAATACCGTAGCCCAAGCGTACATTGAGCAATCCCTGGACCTCCGTTTTGCCGCCTCCCAAGAGGGAGTCACCTGGCTAAACCAAAGAATTGGCGAAGCCAGGAAAAAACTGGAAGAGTCTGAACTCAAGCTCAATCACTATGCCAGGGAGCATAATATCGTTGCCTGGGAAAACAAAGAGACGATTACTTCGCAAAAACTGGAACAGTTGAACAAAGAGTTGATTACTGCCCAAACCAAGCGCAGTGAAGCCGAGACCAGGTTTCGTGAAGTATCTCAGGGCCATCCGATTCCGGAGGTCGTCAACAATAAACTAATTGAAACCTTGAAGGGTGAAGAAGCCAAGATTATTGCCCAAGTTTCGGAGCTGGGTCGCAAGTTCGGTGAGAAACATCCCCGCATGATCCAGTTGCATCAGGAACTGGCAGGCGCTCGGGCTAAGATTGGCTCCGAACATGCCTATATCGTCCAGGCGGTGAAGAATGAATATCGCATGGCTCAGAACCAGGAGGAGAGTCTCAAAAAGGCGCTGGAAGCACAAAAAGCCGACACCCAAGATTTGGGTGATCGGTCCGTGGAGTATAAGGTGCTGCTCAGGGATGTGGAGACTAACCGGGTGCTCTACGAGAGTATGCTCAAAAGCCTAAAAACTACGACGGCCACGGAGAACTTGCCTTCCACCAATATTCGGATAATTTATCCTGCCTCCGTTCCGGAAAAACCGGCTAAGCCCAAAAAAGCCCGCAATCTTTTCTTGTCGCTCGTAGTGGGGTCGTTTATGGCTTTGGGGCTGGTCTTTGGCTTGGAATATGTGGACACCACAATAAAAACCCCGGATGATGTGGAGAAGTGGCTCGAGATCCCTAACCTCGCCATGATCCCCCACCTGGAAGCTCAAGAGGCCCAAAATAAAGATCAAATTCCTGGATTGGTGGTCCACTACGAGGGCAACCCGTTAGCCGCAGAAGCCTATCGCGCCTTAAGGACGAGTATCGTCTTTTCTGCCGCGGGCAAGGCCCCCCGGGTAATCTTGATTACCAGTTCACTTCCGGGCGAGGGGAAGTCTTTGACCTCTATTAATTTATCTGCTGCTATGGCCAAGGCCGGAAAAGATATCGTGCTGATAGATGCCGACATGCGGCGGCCTTCCCTCCATAAGATATTCCAGGTTGAGCAGGAGCCGGGCCTGTCCAATTACCTGGTGGGAGAGATCAATGATCTGCCCTGTGTGGCGACCGTTGTGCCCCATTTATACTTGCTCCCCTGTGGTAAAATTCCACCCAACCCGTCTGAGCTTTTAGGCTCGGCCAGGATGGAGGAGCTTCTCGTCAAGGCCCAGGAACGGTTTGCCCAAATTATTATCGACTCCCCACCCTTAATTTCGGTCACCGATGCCACGATTCTCTCTACGAAGTCGGAAGGGGTGCTCCTGGTGATCAGGGCTGAGGAAGTGCCCCGTAAAGCTGCCAAGAAGACCAAAGACCAATTGTTGGGGGTAAACGCACGCTTGTTAGGTTCGGTACTGAATGACATTCCTTTCCAAAAACATGGATATTACTATTATAATTATTACCATAAATACCAGTCCTATTATTACAGTCACGGCGACCAGGAAAAATCAAAAGGAACGCGGCGTTCTTCATAACTGTCTTCTTGATCATGATTGCATTCTGCCCTTGTTATTCGGAAGTAGTACATTCTGTCCATTCACAACTTCTATGAATAACCAAAGCTCATCTCATGTTGTTCTCGCCCTTTAAACTGACAGGCGGATAATGCTGGCTCAATTTCACAACCGCCGATTTTACTTCGTTCTGATAGCGGATATGGCGCTCTTTGTTGCGGCCTTTGTTGGCGCCTTTCTGCTGCGCTTTGACTTCACTCCGGCCGCTGAGTATTACAGCCTGATAATAGAGCTGTTGCCCATTCTCTTACCCGGCAAGATCTTGATCTTTTTCCTCTTGGGGATGTACCGGGGCATGTGGCGTTACACCAGCCTGAATGATCTGAGGCGTCTGGTGCAGGCCAGCCTTGTGGCCATGCTGTTTTGCATTTTTGCCACCCTCTATATTCGCGGCTTCAAAGGCGTCCCCCGCTCGGTTTTCCTTATCGACGCCATGCTTACCTTTCTCCTGTGTGGCGGGTTCCGCCTGGGGATTCGTATCATTTATGCGACTATGCATTCCGAAAAAGTACTATCTTCTATCCTCTTTAGGGGTAACACCGGCCATTCTTCGGGAAAAACTGTAATCATCATAGGCGCCGGTGGAGCAGGGGAAAAGATGCTCCGGGAAATTTTCGACAATCCCCACGTAGATTATCACGTAGTGGGGTTTCTTGATGATGACCGCAATAAATGGGGACGAAGCTTGCACGGGCTGAAGGTCTTCGGCGGTGCGGAAATGCTTCCTAAAATTATCAAGCGTAAGAAAATCGATGAAGTGCTCATTGCCACTCCTTGTGCTACCGGCGCCCAGATGCGGCGGATTGTCGAGATTTGCAAGAACAGTGAGGCGCACTACCGGACCCTCCCGGAAATCGGCGCCATTATTGATGGCAAAGTAAGCGTCAAGAATCTGCGCGATGTCAAATATGAAGATCTTCTACGGCGATCACCGGTATGCTTGGATATCACGGAGATCAGCCATTATCTGCAGGACAAAAGGGTACTCATCACTGGCGCTGGCGGTTCCATCGGCTCGGAGCTCTGTCGCCAGATAATCCGTTTTGATCCCAAAGAACTTATCTTGGTGGATGCCAGCGAAGCAAACCTTTATGGCATCCAGATGGAACTGCATCACGAACTGGATTTCCCCAACTACCGGTGCATCCTCAGCCGGGTGCAGAACCAAACGCTGATGGAAGATGTCTTTAGAGAATATCGACCCCAGCTTATATTTCATGCGGCGGCTTACAAGCACGTGCCCTTGCTGGAACAAAACCCCTGGGAGGCGATCTACAATAATGTTTTGGGCAGCCAGGTGGTTATGGACCTTGCAGTAAAATACGGAGCGGACCGTTTCGTGCTGGTATCTACGGATAAGGCGGTGCGGCCTACCAATGTCATGGGTGCGAGCAAACGCCTGGCAGAACTTATCGTGCAAGCGCGGCAAGGCAACGGCACCCGCTCTATGGCGGTGCGCTTCGGGAATGTTATCGGCTCATCCGGCTCGGTGCTTCCCCTGTTCCTGCGTCAACTGGAACGGGGTGGCCCCATAACCGTTACCCATCCCGATGTGACTCGCTATTTCATGACCATCCCTGAGGCCGCCCAACTCATCCTCCAAGCCGGGGGGCTGGGCGAAGGTGGGGAAATCTTTATCCTGGAAATGGGCACGCCCGTCAAAATCGCCGAAATGGCCGAGGAATTGGTGCGGCTTTCCGGCAAGTCACCGGGGATAGACGTGGAGATCATCTTTACCGGTTTGCGTGAGGGAGAAAAACTTTGCGAAGAACTCATCACCCAAGACGAAGGGGTTGTGAACACCAAGTATGAAAAAATCATGGTGCTCCGGTCCAACGGCTGGAACGGCAAAAAAAATCAAGATGGGTTTTCCCAATGGCTTGATGGAGCCTTGGAAGACCTCTACCGGATCGCCGGCACTCACGATGCTCAGGCCATAAGGACCAAGCTCAAGGAAGTTCTCCCTGAATACGTTACGCAGGCAAGCGTCAGGAGAGTTCTGAAGTCAGAATGCTCCACAGGTAATGTCGCGGCGCCTGCGAATACAATTACGAGGCGGTCTGGTATTCCGGCTTCCGATGAGCCCTCACTTTAGAAAAGCGCCAAGTCACTGCTTCGCCGACACAAATTTTGAACAGACACAGGTCTATTGCAAGGAAACCTAATGGCCATAACACCTGATAATATGGTTAAAACGCTTTTAAAGCATTTTTTCCAGAAATTGCCTGATCCATTGATCGACCCAATAAAAGCTTTAAGAGCCGATATTAGAGACGCACGAGACCATCTTGCCTATCAGCGTCGACCGCGTATTCCTCCTCCACACATCATCAAATTCAAGACTTTAATAAATTACAGCAGACGTCATAATTTACAAATATTAATAGAAACAGGCACTTATGAAGGTGAGATGGTTCGAAAGTGTCGCCGGCATTTTAGACAAATTTGGACCATTGAACTTGATAAACATTTGGCAGAAGAGGCGGCGCGGCGGTTTTCCAAGCTAATAAACATCCATGTTGTTCATGGAGAAAGTTCCCTTGAGCTTTCAAGGTTGCTCCAATCAATTAATGAGCCTGCGCTTTTCTGGCTTGACGCTCATTATTCAGGGGGTAAGACTGCCAAAGGCATTACCGAAACCCCTCTGCTTGACGAACTTCAAAGTATTGGAACCCATGAAATCAAATGCCATGTTATTCTAATCGATGATGTACGCTATTTTGGACAAGGCGATTACCCCACAATTGCTGAGATTGAGCAGAAGCTCCTTTTGATAAATTCAGATTACAAGATCACTATTTCAGAAGACATACTATGCTGCGAGCCACCGTTAGGCAATGAATATTAAAAAATCTCTTAAGAAGAATCTGCTCATATATAAGCTTGTGTATCGATACCGTAGCTTTTTGCAAAACCACCAAATAAGGGCGGAACAAAAATTATACAAACAACTTGCCAAGGCTCAGGGTATCCCTATTGAGGAAGAGTCTCCTGAGATGGTTTTCTCAAGGCTTAAGCGACGACTGGCCCAACGGAATATCTCTTGGCCTCCTGAGCCCAAAGGGAGGCCATTGCATATATTGTATGTCAGCGTGCCAGGCAACTGGGAGCGGCACAATATTCCGCCGGAATTGAGCGAACTCGGAGAGGTGACTTGTTTCTTTTTGGATGAGCAAGACATTCGGCTGGATCAAGGCTGGGCTGCGGTGCGGACTGAAGTCGACTCGAAGCTACCTTCTTTTGTCAAGACATTACACCATGAAAAACCCATTGATATGATGCTGAGCTATCTTTCAGGCTCGCAAATTTCCTCCTCAACAATTCATCAGTTAAATATGTTGGGAATTCCAACTTTTTCCTTTCACTGGGACGATATAAAATCATTTAAAGGAATCAAGCATGGTGATCAATGGTCGGGACCATTTGCGGTATGTAAGGCCTATGATCTTAATCTGACAAATTCGCCCGAGTCCCTCGTCAAATACCGTGTCGAAGGCGCCAACGCCTTGTTTTGGCCGGAGGGGGGCAACCCGGATTTTTTTCGACCCTTAAATATCCCGTTTGAATATGACGTCACCTTTTGCGGTCAGCGTTATGGTCAGCGACCTTTGCTGGTCGATTATCTTCGGAGACGGGGCATTCGGGTTGACTGCTTTGGCGACGAATGGGAGCATGGTTACCAGACCGATGATGCTTTGGTCCGCATTTTCAATCAAAGTCGAATCAACCTGGGATTCGGCTATGTCAATGAGAGCACGGAGCAATGCCTGAAAGGCCGGGATTTCGAGATTCCGAGCTGTGGAGCTGTGTATCTCACCAGCTACAATGATAATTTAGAACGAGTTTATGCCTTAGACAAAGAAATTGAGACTTACTTGGACTATGGCGATTGTGCACATAAGATCAGGGCCTTGTTAGAGCAACCGGAACGATGCCACCGCATTCGCCAAGCTGCGCGTCTATCCGTCATCGAGCGCCATTCATGGTCCAAGCGGGTTCAACAGTTATTGTTGAGTACAGGATACCTATTCCATAAGCCCAAGTAGAGAGAGTATCCAAACCCGGGCGTTGAAACCATCTTGACCATTATTAAGAGATATTCGGATGGCAGGGAGGCCGAGACTGCCAGGATGGCGTCCCGTCGCTCTGCTCAATGAAACCTCGCCATGTCAAGCAGCAACACCTGAACGGAAATGACGAATGAAGGCATGTAGGTTCATCACCCGCATCAACCGGCTGTTGCGGCCTTATATCGATCTCAAAGGCTTGGTAAAAGCTTTATGCGCGACTCCCCGGTATCTGTATCAGCTTATTCGATACCGCTCGTTAACTTATGAGGCGGTGCCTTTGTCTGATCTTTACCCAGCACTCAAAGACCGGTTTGCCTCGGCCGGCCATCTCGATGCCCATTACTTCCGCCAGGACTTGTGGGTGGCAAGCAGAATCATGGCCACCCGACCTTCTTTTCATGTCGACATCGGTTCACGATTCGATGGTTTTGTGGCGCAACTCAGCCTGGTAGTGCCGGTGGAAATGGTGGATTTGCGTCCTTTGGATCACGGCTTGGCCCAGTTGCGTTTTCAACAAGGCAATATTTGTTCCTTGCCATATCCGGATAGGAGTGTGGCCTCAATTTCCTCCTTGCATGTAGTGGAACATATCGGTTTAGGCAGATATGGCGACCTGCTGGACCCCGAAGGCCCCAGGAAGGCTCTGGTAGAATTACAGCGGGTTTTAGCGCCTGGGGGGTTGCTTTATCTCAGCGTCCCCATTGGCCGTCAGCGGGTCTGTTTTAATGCCCACCGGGTCTTCGACCCTGAGTTCATCCTTGAACACCTCAATGAGTTGATCCTCTCGGACTTTAGAGGCATTGATGATGAGGGCATCTTTATGGAGGGGATAAGCCCCATCACTTTCAGGGAATCTGAATTCGCCCTGGGGATCTATGTATTTACTCGGCCATCCGCATAAGTTTGCTCAGTTTTTTGGTACCCGGCATGAATCTCTCTTCCTCTTCTACCCCCACTAGACCACATTCCCGGCGTCGCGGCACCCTGGTGCTGGCAGCCTCCAGTTATCTCTTGATCGCCCTCAATTTGGTGCAAGGAGTGGTGCTAGTACCTCTCTATTTGCGCCATATCGGCGAAATATTGTATGGCGCCTGGCTGGCCAGCGGCAGCATAGTATCCTACTTCAGCTTATCCGATTTCGGCTTAAACAGCGTCATCATTCAAAAGGTCGCTGAGGCTTACGGGGCTAAAGACTCACCGCGGCTGGCACGATATCTGGGCAGTGGCTTGGTTACTGCGTTCTTTTTATCTTTACTTCCTGCGCTGGCGGGGATCACTTGCGCCTCTTACCTGCCGCGCCTGTTTGCCCTTCCTGCCGAGGGAGCCCGGACCCTGGCGACGGCATTTATCCTGGCCAGTTGTGCGGCCTCTCTCATGATCCTCGGCCATGCCCTGGGGGGTGTGGTGTGCGCTTTGCAGCGACAACTCCTCCACGGGCTGATCTGGATCGCCGCTACCGTCATTGGTTTGTTGATCACCGTGACCTTACTAATCACCGGATACGGCCTGCTGTCCTTACCTCTGGGAGGGGTGACCCAGGCCGGTATAATTGTAGTTTTAGAGGGTGCGGTTTTTTGGCGCCTACGAAAACAGCTGGTGCCCGGAGCCTCCTTAAGAGTAGAGCGAAACACGGTGTTGGAACTAATGAAGCCGTCGGGCTTGTTGTTTCTGGCCAATGGGAGCAATTTATTGGCGAGTAGATCGGATAATCTCATCATCGGCATATTCTTGGGTCCCCGGGCGGTGTTGGTGTTTGATCTCACCAAGCGGGCTTTTGGCGTTTTGTTTCTCCTGGCAACGCATTTCCATGGAGCCCTTAAACCGGCATTGGCCCATTTTTTTGGAGAATTGCATGAGGAGGACGCCAGTGTTACAGGTCTGACGGATAGTCTCATCCATATCTCCGGGGTTGTGGCCTTGGTCCTCATGGGAGGCTACGTCATTCTGGATCGAACCTTCGTGGGATTATGGGTGGGATCCTCCTTCTATGCCGGGGATCTGGTGGTTATTTTTATTGGAATATACGGCCTCTTATACTCCCAGACCCTAGTACTCTCCAACATTTTCTTTTCCCGGGGTCGGTTCTTCACGGTGAGCCTAGCCAATATCAGCCAGGCTCTGCTTTACATCGTTTTAGCGACTGTTATGGTCCGATGGCTTGGTCTAACCGGTATAGCCTTGGCTGGATTGGTGAGCCTGGCGACTACCGGTTGGTTGATCCTGTGGCATCGTTACTGCCGAGATTTCAACAAACCCTGGCTGGAGGCCGTGAGCCAAATGTTGCCCCTGGCCGTTGTGGGGGCCGGTATCCTGGCCATCGGTCTTTTGGTTCGCCAGTTGTCAGTCCCCACCACTGTCCTGGCCTTTTTGTTCCATTGCGGCTGCTACCTGGGAGCGGTTTCTCTTTGGGTAATCTTAGTGGACCGGCGGGTTCGGGGACTTTTCGTGGACATCTATCGTCGTCGGCCTTTGGCCTGTCCCCGTTCCATGTGATTGCGCTGCCACACCAGATCCCTGGGTCATTTGTCCAAGAATCGTTAAAGTAATGGATTGATCGCGGAAGGATAGCAATATGTCTTTAGAAAGTAAAATGGCCACCTTAAAACATCTTTTGTATACCTGGATGACGGCGTTGCCTCGTATTGCCTACCGGTCAACCCTTTCCCTCACTCTTGACCCAAGGGGGGCCCAGAAGTTCTTGCATCAGGTCCTATCGGCCCAAGACCTCGAGGCGGACGATCCTTTTCTGGGGAGTGCTTGGATTACCGACCTGCTGCCCGGGGCAGCTGAACCAAAAATTATGGGGCCTTATCATTTGCATCGGAGCAGTGATACCCGAATTTTTTTGGAGTTAGTCGCCCTGGCTTATTTGATGCAGGTTCTTCGCCCCCGCGTGGTATTTGAGATCGGCACTTTCGTGGGCCGGACCACTCGGCTGTTAGCATTGAATTGTCCTCACGATTCCCAGATTTTCACGCTGGACCTGCCAAGGGACCAGGCAACTCATGATATAGGCGTCGACTTCCGGAATACACCGGAAGCTGCGAAAATCACACAACTCCATGGCGATAGTCGAACGTTCGATTACTCCTCTTGGCGCTCCAGATGCGACTTTATCTGGGTGGACGCCTGCCATGATTATCCTTTTGTGGTACACGACACCATGGCGGCGCTAAAATTACACAGTGAGGGAGGCTGGATCGCTTGGCATGATTATCGCCACACCGCCTGGTGGTCTGGCGTGACCCGGGCTGTGCGGGAACTGGCCCAGGGCCATCCGGGAATCCGGCATATCCGAGGGACCACCATAGCCGTCTTGCCGCCTAAGACCTTGGCTTTAACAAATTAGTTTGCGGTCCCATGGAGGAAGGGTAATGGGAAAGATCGGTAGATTGGCCAGGATACTGCGACATCAAGGAGGCCGGGAGGTGCTGCGGGTCGTGATGAGCCGTTGCCTGGACCGCCTCAATGCGGATAACAACAGCGATCCGGCCACCAACGGAGAGTTTGCCCTCTTACGGGCATATCTCCAACCGGGCATGATGGCCCTCGATGTAGGCGCCAATCTCGGGGTCTGGACGGCGCAGGCCCTGGCCATTCAGCCGTCCCTTCGGGTATACGCCTTTGAGCCGGTATCCCATCTTTTTCAGGCCCTTGAAAAGCGCTTCGCAGGAGATGGGCGGGTAGTCTTAACCAATGCGGCATTGTCGGATCAGAAAGGCGAGACGGAAATTTTCATGGATGGATACTGGGCCGGGAGTAACTCACTATTCTGCCGCCACATCTTCGCTGAGGTCATAAAGGAAACGGTTATGTTGGCCACGGGCGACGCCTTTGTAGCCGAACATAACCCGGGGTTTATCGATTTCTTGAAGTTGGACGTGGAAGGGGCGGAGCTAAAAGTTCTTCAGGGCTTCCGGGAAACCTTCGCCCGGCGGCAAATCGGCCTCTGCCAATTGGAATACGGTGGCTGCTATATCGATGCCGGGGTCTCGCTCCGGGATGTGTTTACCTTTGCCGGTCAAATGGGCTACGGGGTGTCCAAGTTGTTGCCCCGGGGGCTGCGTTTATTGGAACATTACGACCATACCCAAGAAAGCTTTAAGTACGCCAACTATCTGCTCTATCGGGATGCCAATTTGTTGCCTCGCAGGCTTTAAAGAAGGGCAAGCCATCATTTCTGAGAAATCATACCGTATCGTGTACGTGGGGCCCCTGGGCTACGGACAGACCTGTCGGCAAAGAATGGAGGCTCTACAATCTTTGGGCCACCACGTCGTGGGAGTGGACACCAGGTCCCCGGAAATAGAAAGGCGGCGCCACACCCTGATTGAACGGCTGCGACGCAAAGTATGTGGGCCTCGGGATCTGGGGCAAATCAACGATCAGGTGTTCACGCTGGTGGCCAAGTATCACCCCGAAATACTCTGGATCGATAAGGGGCTCATCATCGAACCCCGCACCTTATTGCGAGTCAAGGACGTGTCTCCGAAAACGGTGACGGTGTCATACAGCCCTGACGACATGCTGAATCCCGACAACCAGTCGCCTCAGTATCTGCAGGGGATTCCCCTCTACGATCTTCATGTCAGCACCAAAAGTTACAATGTGCCCGAATTGGGTGAGATGGGGGCCCGGGCGGCTTTGTTTGTCAATAATGCCTATTGCCCGCAGGTGCACCGACCCATGGTCCTGACCCCGGAGGAACGGCGCCGGGTGGGTGGACCGGTGGGTTTCATCGGCACATATGAAGCGGAGCGGGCCGCCCTGTTGGTCTGGCTGGCCCATCAGGGTGTTCCTGTGAAGATATGGGGCCAGTGGCCTAAAAGTGGAATGAGAGGCGTGAAGAACCTCACGGTCATGAACGCATCGCTATGGGGGGAGGAGTATGCCAAAGGCCTTTGTGCCTTTGACATTAACCTTGCCTTCCTGAAAAAGAAAAACCGGGACCTCCAGACTACCCGCACCATGGAGATCCCAGCCTGCGGCACATTTATGCTGGCCGAGCGCACCAATGAGCATCTGGACCTCTTTCTGGAAGGGCAGGAGGCTGAGTTTTTCGGCTCCCCCGACGAACTGTTGACTAAAATCCGCTATTACCTGGACCATGAGGAAGAGCGCCGGCGGATCGCGGCCGCCGGTCTGGCCCGCTGCCGGCGGAGCGGCTACGGCAACCCCGAAACCCTGGCAAAGATATTGAAGCATCTTGCCGATCACCACTTAATCGGGTCTACTCGATGTCAAGAGAATTCTACAATAATTACTTAGAAAATTTTGGAAAAAGAGCGTCGGTAGGCGACTGGTCTAAACCCTATAGCTGGTATCTGCGGGGCTGGCTGCCCCTGGACCTGGAGGCGAACATCCTGGAGTTGGGTTGCGGCGAGGGCCATCTGCTGGCCGCGTTCAAACGGTGGGGCTATCGACAGGTTAGGGGCATTGACCTTAGGCCCGTAGCCGTCGCCTTTTGCCGCACCCGCGGACTGGAGGCGGAGACTGTGGATGCTCGGGACTATCTCAAAGGCCGCACCGGGGAATTCCAGACTATTCTTGCCATCGATGTGTTGGAGCACCTGACCCGGGAAGAAGGGCTGGATCTCTTAGAAGGCGTGCATCTTGCCCTACGTCCCGGAGGAACGGTGATCCTTCAGGTGCCCAACCTGGCGTCTCCCTTTGGCGGAGCAATTTTCTTTGGGGATATAACCCACCGCACCGGCTTCACCGAGACCAGCATTCGCCAGGTTCTGGGCCTGGCGGGGTTCTCCCAGGTGGAGGTGCGGCCTACTGGACCTGGCCTTTGGAGCACCAAATCGACTATAAGGTATCTGCTCTGGCAAATGGTGCAGCTTTTGGTGCGGCTGTGGAACGTCATTGAATTTGGGGGCACCGGTCCATCGGTGCTAACCCGGGTGTTGCTGGCTCGGGGCCGGGCATTGCCGGAAAAGGACATGACGCCGATGAATAAAGATACCATCGCAACAGGCTTAATGGTGGATGGCGCCCCACATTCCGTTCTTTAAACAAATCACTCAAGAAAGCTGACATTACCAATCATGTATGTTGTTATCCTTGCAATCGCCTCTCTGACATCGTGGGGCTATATATTTCGATTTTCACAACTCAGAAGCCCATTAGGATGGGCTTCCCCCACAGCCTTGTTTGCCTTTGGAACAATTGCCTTTTACATTGTCCCTTCATTTTACTGGCAATTAAGACCTTGGCAGTACTCTGTACCTCCTTATTACGAAGGCATTCCCCTTGTGTTTATGTCCGTACTAATCTCTGCATCCCCTTTCATCATTAAGAATTTAGTCTTCCCTACTCAGACGATCAGTTCTCGGTTAAGATTGCTCGTTCTACCTATACGACTTAACAGCAGATGGTTGTTATTGTTTATCCCTCTGGGTGCGGGAATTCTCTTGCGTATATACTTGATTGTAACTTTAGGTTGGCAGGGAAGACTGGCGCACGAGGCCCCTTCTTTTCTAGGTTCTCAAGAATTAGGCTTGATCATGTTGAATTTTACCGCTTACTATCCTGCTATCTACTTCCTGCTGTTCGCTCTAGGCAACAGATTTCAACGCCGCATCGGCGCGTCGATATGGATATTCGATGGCTTTTTTGTGGTTTTTCAGCTATCCAGAACGGTGATCTTTCGTTTTATAGTTATCTCACTGATTTACTTAGCCTTGCTCGGACGCAGAATATCTCTTAAGCGCTGGACAGTTGTCGGAGTGGCGGCTATTTTAATTATGTCATTTGTTTCCGCAACTCAATACGTTATGGGCGATGTAATGAGCCATCGCATGTACTTGACCCCATTTGAGGCTTCTAGAGCTCTTGAGAAGGGCATTACCTCATATTTATTGGGTGAGGTTCAGGAATCACATGTTACCTCTGAAAGTAATGTATTTCTGATGCCTTTAGATGATTCGATGTACAGGCTGTATGAAGCAAGGTCTGCTTCTGCTGTCATGTCAAGCTTTCCACAGCCAAATCCTTATATTTCTGGGGAGAGTTTTATTAACATTGCCTATGCTATTATACCTCGTTATCTTTGGAATGATAAGCCATCACTTGGCAGTATACATGAAATTACGAATATGATTATGTATCCTGAAATAGGTAATCCCCTTGGCACTCTTTCAGAGTTGTATATCAATTTCGGTTTTTTAGGCGTTCTGTTTGGTTCTTTTGTCTGTCTATTAATATGTTGTAAATTGGAGGGGATTTTCAGCTCAACATCTCCCATAAGAATCTCGTGGGTTGCTGTTTACCCTTTTATTGCTGAACAGCTTATAATGGCAAGTTATAACTTTAGTCAGCGGATTTCAGAAGGTATTAGGGCTCTGATTGTTCTTCTTTTGATTGGCTTGCTTCTCCGGCTGACGTCGACTACAACAGTTCGGGGGGCCAGTGGTTTTTCAAATCCCAACGTTCCTTCGTAACGCAGACTTTTTAGCTCATCAATAAAATCGCCTATGTCTATCCACAGACCATGGAGACAGATAGTCATCTTTCGTCAAGGGCGCATTGGTGACACACTGGTCGCATTTCCTCTTATTGAATCGCTCCACGATCTCTATCCGGGAACCCCGCTGGTGTACTGTACGCAACACAAGCCACCGGTTGAACAACTGCAAGGCTACCATGTCATCGGGATGAGCCCGTTCGTCAGCGAGGTAATAACCTATGATTTCACTGACAATCCCCTAAATATCTTCTTCAAACTTAAGGCTCGGCTTAACGTCGATAGCCAGGACTTGCTGCTCTATCTGCCCTACAATAGAGTGGAACGATATCAGATTATTCGTGATTGGCTGTTTTTCAGAGCGCTGGGTTTCAGGAATGCAGCCTGTTTCCGAGAAGCATGGAGGTGGACCAACCTGCGCCGGATACGAGGCTTTCAGCCACCAAGGGAGGCCGAAAGGCTTTTGAGCTTCGTCCGGTCAGCGGGGATCCCAATAGCGTACGGGGGGGCATGTTCCGTCAAACTTGATGAGTCATATGCTGAGGCCAAGTGGAAAGAATGGGGCCTCGATGGCAAGCAGACTCTCGCGATCTGTCCCGGCACCAGGATGCAAGCCAAGCAATGGCCGGTGGAGCGGTACATCCAACTTGGAATTGAATGGCATAGACGCACCGATATGGCACTTATCGTGGTGGGGGGGGCAAACGAGGCGGATCTTGCCAACCACATCGTGAGCCGCTGGGGCGGATATGGCTTCTCTGCCTGTGGCGCCACATTGAGTCAAACCGCGGCGATTCTGTCACGGGTGAGGGCATATTGTGGAAATGACACCGGCTGCATGCACCTGGCAGCCCTCCTCGGCATTCGGTGCGTGGCTATCTTTTCGGCCCGCGATGTCAAAGGACTCTGGTATCCGATGGGCAACGGGCATGTGGTGATCCAGGAAGACGTTGACTGCCGGTTATGTCAACTCGAAACCTGTTTACACTCTCCCCCGCCATGCCTTGATGCGGTTCAGGTTACGCGGGTCCTGAAAGGGCTTGAGGAGATTATTGCAGATGAACGCAATCGTCCAAACTAATTCCGACCGATGAAAAAGCCCAGAGTACTGCTTCTTCACAGCGATGTATCACCATATAGGCTGCCTCTCTTTGATTCGCTTGGTAAAGAAATCGAATTGACCGTATACTTTTGCGATTACAAACCATCACGACGAAAGTGGATAGTACCCGAAGGAGATTACAGCTTTCGCAGTGAGATATTGAGATGCCTCAATGTTGGCCCTTTTATGATAAACCCAACGCTAATCAAGGCGCTTATCTCAAACACCTTTGACATCTACATATTGGGTGCAGACTCAAGAATAATTGTATCTCTCATTACTGCCTTTGCTTTCGCAAAGTTCCTGAAAAAGCCTTTGATAATCTGGTCAGGCTCCACAGAGAACAATTACTTCGAAGCATATAAGAGGTTGGCTGACAGGTATGTGCTGAGTCCCATCTATAGCTTTATCCACCGTTATTCCGATGCGTTTATTGCTTATGGTGAGGCCACAAGAGAATATCTGCTTAACCGACAAGCAGCGCCTGAAAAAATCGTTTCGGGTACTCAAGCTCTGCAATCTGAACAGGTCTTTGCCAGGGATTCTTCTGTAAAGCCACCAAATCGGCAATT
This sequence comes from Desulfobaccales bacterium, assembly GCA_041648175.1. NCBI lineage: Bacteria > Pseudomonadati > Thermodesulfobacteriota > Desulfobaccia > Desulfobaccales > Desulfobaccales bacterium. The sequence goes on from JBAZPO010000007.1 coordinate 84,440, forward strand.
TGAGGGGAAAAAGGTCATCCTCTGCATCAGCTATTTCGATAGGCGAAAAGGGATCGATTATCTGATCGAAGCCTATAAGATGCTCAAACGGGATGATACCGTGCTCATAATAGGAGGGAGCGGCGTTCATGAAGGATTTCTAAAAACCCTAGCATCAGGTAGAGAAGATATCCTTTTCACGGGTTATCTGCATCAGGATGAGAGGGCATATTATTACTCTACTGCCGATATCTTCGCATTCCCGACTCTATCGGATGGATGGGGATTAGTTGTCAATGAGGCAATGATGTTTGGGCTGCCAGTAGTGGTTACCAGCGAAGCCGGTTGTGCCAGGGAATTGATAAAGGGTAACGGTTTTGTCGTGAGGCCCGGCAGTGCGGTTGAAATTAAACAGGCGCTTGAATCGCTCCTGGATGATGAAGAGCTCAGAAAAAGGATGGGAATCAAATCAAAAGAAATCATCGGACATTTTACTATCGAGAACGCCAAAGATGTGTTCCTCCGCGCCATAAGAACCGTCTTAGCCCCATTAAAACCAGATGATGCAATTCCGTCTTTCCCTATCACCACTGACGAAGAGCCGCTGGAAGGTGTCAGCCTCAAGGCACGGCAATCAACTTGAACAAACAAGGATCTGAGGGTAACCATGATTTTGCCTTTCAACAATCTTAATATTTCATCATCGGACCTTGTCCTGGAAGTGGGCAGCGGCCACAGACCGACGTATAGGGCTGATGTTTTGTGTGACAAGTATCTGACCAACGAGGAGAGGGGGGGAGACTTGGTTAAGGACCGCCCAATATTCGCAGCGGATTGCCATAGCCTCCCCTTTGTGGATAAAGCCTTCGACTACATCATATGCAATCAGGTACTCGAGCATGTGCACGACCCCTTAAAGTGCTGCAGCGAGCTGAGTAGAATTGGCAGAAGGGGATACATTGAGACTCCCTCGATGATTTGGGAGATGCTGCACCCCTCAAGGAAGTACCATAGATGGTTTGTACTGCTGGTTAAAGGCACACTTGTGTTTTATAGCAAAGAGAAGGCTGGAGATAGTTCCCTGTTAGGGAATTTGTTTGATATCATGTACTCGAATTCATTGGAATATCATTTGTTTTTTCGGGCCTTTGATGAACTATTTACAGTAAGACACGAGTGGCACGACCATATAGATTGTGTCGTTGACCCCACAGATGACGAACTTGGGACTTTATGTTCCAAGCCATGGGGCCCTAAAGAATACTCGATCTTTTGCAAGACACGAACACTGCCGGAACAGGTCTGCGCTTTAACAACGAACGTGTGCTGGACCACCCTCCTGTTTTTGCTTTATAAACCCAGGGAACTGCTGGGCAGGGTCCTCAGGTATTACAGGAATCGGAGGCTCCGGCTTGACTTGGCGAACCTACTTGCGTGTCCGCAGTGCCTGGGAAGTATGATAATATCCTCTTCGCACATGAAATGTGTCAAATGTGGAGCCGCATATGAATACCGTGACGGTATTCCCTGCTTGATCCCTGAGGCTTTCTGCGCGGAGGACAAGGCTCTTCATCTTACGGCGTCCCCTCCCTTAGGACTTCTTTAGAACCTTTAACATTCGGATGGAACATCTGTGAAGCTCCTGTTTAGCTCTCTATTCCTCCCTTCTGAGCAAGATGGCCTATCTTATTCAACAAGACATCTTGTAAAGGAGTTTATCGCTAAGGGGACAGACGTAACCGTATATACGACAAATTGGAGATGGAATAGTTCAGATATTAGCCGATTCAAGTCTGATAAATTACAAATACACGCAGCCCATTTTAACAACAGTTTTGATTTATCTTTTGGAGCTATTCTAACTTTCTGGCGAACGGTCCGGAATTTCGACCTTGTACATTTTAACAGTATTTATTCGGTTTCCACGGCAGTCGGAGCTTTGCTCTGCAGGGCCTTTCGGGTACCTTATACCATCTCGCCTTCCGGGAACTTCCTGCCCTCGATAGACCCTGAAGATAACCGCGGCATAAGCGGGGCAGCCAAGAAGAGGCTTTTTTTCAAACTCTTAGCAAAAGAGGCTTTGAAGAAGGCATCAATGATCATATGCCAAAGTCAGTCTGAGATGGAGGTGTTTCGAAAACGCACTTCGCTGCATAACGTGACAATCATACCCAACGGTTTAGATCCATCAACGTATTTGGAGGTCGTAGATCCCTCGATAATAGATCAAAAGCTGGGGTTTGGACGTCGCAAGAACATGTGCTTATTCCTCGGACGGTTCTCTGAGGAGAAAGCCTTACCCTTTCTCTTGGAGGCCTGGGCACTTGTTATCAAAAGACAGCCGGACGCAACTCTGGTGTTGGCAGGACCGTGCGACGGAGGTTTTCACGCCCGCCTTAAGGGTTATGTGGAAAAATTGCCCGACCAGGCTTCAGTGGTCTTCCCGGGAGCTGTCAGTGGAGACCTTAAGATAGCTCTGCTTCAGAACTGCAAATGCCTCTTGTTGCCATCTTACTTCGAGAGCTTTGGAAACGTTGTCCTTGAAGCCCTGGCATCGGGGAGGCCGGTGATAGCGAGCGCCGGCACTCCCTGGCAAAGCCTTGAGTCATACCGGCTCGGGAAATGGATCAAGTGGGAGAAAGAGATCTGGGCAAATGCGATATTAGAGTTAATGTCGGACGATTACTACAATACGCAAACTTTCAGGAATTATTCCAGGCAGTGGGTCGCTGATAACTTTGAATGGGACCACATAGCTGACCAATATCTCCGTCTCTATTCGAACACCCTCATGGGAGACCGCCGTGCGCTTCACAAAAGTATTGCTGATCACACCTCCGGTTAAAACGGAGTTAGGCCCTGTTCGGCCTATCATAGGGTTAGGCTATCTCGCCCAAATACTCTTGGAGAACAACATAAACTACGCTGTTTTTGATATGTTATTGGGATATTCTTATGAAAATCTGAGAGATAAAGTTGACGAGTTTAAACCTGATCTCTTAGGAGTCAGCCTTTTCAGTAATAGATACAAGGTAGCATATAAAACTATAAGGGATATCAAGTCATATTTCCCATCGATGAAGGTGGTTGTTGGCGGTCCTCACGTTTCATGTCTTGGGAGTAAAGTTCTGGATGATTGTGCTGCGGTGGATTACGCAGTAGTTCGTGAGGGAGAGTTTGCTCTTTTGGAGTTATGCAAAGGGACTGAGTTAAGCCAAATCAAGAATCTTATCTACAGAAAAGATGGGGGAATCGCCGAGAACGCGGGAGAGCTTATCCGTGACCTTGATTCCTTGCCTTTGCCAACGTATGCCGGGTTCGAGATAGACAGATATATACGTGAGAAATCACTCATATCATCGAGAGGGTGTCCTCACAATTGCACGTATTGCGCAGTGAAGCTAGTAAGCGGCAAGCTGGTAAGATTGAGGAGTCCCAAGAATGTGGTCGATGAGATGGAGTTCTGGTACAGGAAGGGATACAGGCAATTCAGTTTTCAGGATGACAATTTCAATTCGACTCGCGCCAGGGTATTTCAGATATGCGAAGAGATAAAAGCCCGGGGCCTTCATGGACTTTTTCTGCGCTGCGCTGGAGCCAGGGCAGATAAGCTTGACCATGACGTGCTGAAAATGATGAAAGAAGTAGGTTTTAGGACTATTGCCATCGGAGTGGAAGTTGGAAATAACAGAATGCTTGAAATCATTAAGAAAGGTGAGAAGTTCGAGGATATTGACAACGCGGTCAAAGAGGCCTGTAGACTAGGATACGATGTTTATCTTAATTTTCTTGCTGGTGTTCCTTATGAGACTCTTTCCGATGTTGAAGATTCTGTAAATTTCGCCCTTAAGTATCCTATCTTCTACGCTGAATGGTCAAATATCATTCCCTATCCAGGCACCGAACTTTTCGACTGGCTCTCCCAAAAAGGGTACCTCTTGAAGCAACCGGATGAGTATCTGAACGATGAGTCCACCGTTTCTGATATTCCCGTCTTTGAGACTCCTGAATTATCTCTCCAAATGAGAAAAAAGATTCTCCGCCGATTAAAACAGCTACGAAAAAGTATTTTACAGAAAGGGATACTTCGTCGCCTTGAGCGTCAGGGGATGATATGGGGTGTGAGACACATTATCGCCTATGTAGCATCGCGCAATTTGTTTACCAAACTTTTATTCCAAAATAGACTACGTCACTTGGCGGATTTAGCCCGGTTTAGGATTTATATGAACTATGAAGAGGGTTGAGAAATCACTACAGGCAGCATAAGTGTGGATTCACCTCTACTAAGCCAATGGAAACGAATGAAAAAGGGCAGAGGAGATGCCGCGCACTCTAAGGCGAGAATGAATATCTGGATACTTGAAATAGGTGAACTGCTGCCATTGAACCCTGACGTTCGAAGGATGAGGGTGGGGTTGCTCGCTCAAAAACTGGTGGAGCGAGGCCATAGGGTGCGGTGGTGGGCTAGCGCTTTTGAGCATCAAAGAAAGATCATGTTGTTCGAGAAAGACACCATCGTGCAGGTTTCTCCAGGCATTACGCTGCAAATACTGCGAGGCTGGGGATATCGCCGCAATATCTCACTGGCGCGATACATTGACCACCGGATCATAGCGCGTAAGTTCCGTTTGCTCTGTCGCAAGATGCCTTTACCTGATGCCGTCATAGCTCTTCTACCCTGTCACCGATTGGCGTATGAAGCAGTGACCTTCTGTAAAGAGAATAATATACCTATCATTGTTGACATAGAAGACAAATGGCCCTCGATTTTCGTAGATCGACTTTCCAACACTCCTTTGTACCAGATTGGGCGATTTGCCTTAAGCGGAGAGATGAGATGTGCTCGCACTGCGTTGCGGAGAGCGGACGCTCTTTGCGCCGTCTCTTCGTCTTACATGGACTGGGCTCTTGAGAACGCGGGAAGACCACGCACCGCATGGGATAGGGTCTTTTATTTAGGCTATGAAAGGATGCCAAGCTCATCTGGATACGCCTATGAAAGTGGAGAAGAGCCTTCTTGGTTAAGCGAAATGGAAGGACAGACAATCTTTGCTTTTATCGGAACCTTCGGTATGACATACGACTTAAGGCTTGTCGTCCAGGTAGCACGTAGAATGTGGAATAACGGTCGCAGAAACGCATCTTTCATTCTCGCAGGTGCAGGAGAGCGCTTACCAGCAATTAAGAAATACGCAGAAGATTTGCCGAACGTATCTTTTCCTGGCTGGATCAATGCAAAGGATATCCAGTCGCTTCTTCGGCGGGCGAGTATCGGGCTACTTCCCTATGCAGTAAATGCTCCCCAGAGCCTTTCTTATAAGCCTTTTGAATATCTCTCGGCAGGACTTCCACTGGTGTCCTCATTGAGTGGTGAGATGGCAGAAATGATAAAAAGTTTTGGCTTAGGGCAGAACTACCACGCAGGAGATCCAGAGAAGTTGCAACAGTGTATCGAGACTTTCTTGGACGATGAGGCATTGCGGGAAGAGATGTCCCACAATGCATCAATCTTTTACTCGAAGCATGGAGATGCTGACAAGATTTATTCGGATTACTCTGAGCATATAGAAAGGTTTGTTGAGGCGCAACACAGATAACGGCATGAATAATAGAATAAAAAAGGTTGTGAATTGTGTTCAATGAACCGAATTTGCGCGACGGCCTGAAAGCGGGCGGCGCTCCGGTAATGTGGGAAAGGGTGGTGCGGGAGGCCCTGACCACCATGGGTGGACTGGTGCCGCCAGGGAGCCAGGTTTTGGAGGTCGGGTATGGGGATGGCCTCTTGACCTGCTTTTTGTGCCAGGAGCTGGGCTGGCAGGTAGTTGGTTTGGAGGTTGACCGGCAGGCCCAGCTTTTGGCCGAGCAGCATGCTGTGCATTACGGCCTTGCTAATCGCGTGGAGTTTCGCTTTTGTGCCTCCGACAAGACTCGAAGTCATAGTGGGCAATACGATGCGGTGTTTATCAAGACAGTTCTCTTATATTCCTCAACCCTGGCAGAATATGACCGATGGTTAGATTGGATTTTATCTGTGCTGCGGCCTGGGGGAGTCTTCATTAGTTTTGAGACCGGGAGAGCCAATGCCCTGACCCAGGGCTATCGTCGCTTGCGACGGCGTAGCTATACCGACGTATGCTTGTATACGAGTCAGGTGGAGGCCCTCTATGATGCTCATTTTGATATCATCGACCGCCGCTGCTACGGCGGCTTAAGTCAGTTTCTGGCGCCGGTGCCGTTACTCTACCACCTTGCTTATCGAATCGAAGAGACCCTGCGGCCTCGCCACGCAGATAACTCCTTTATCATCTCGATCATCGCCCGGCGTCCCGGCTGACTTCAAGATTCCCAGAAATTAGCAGAAAGGACTTTTCCAAATGCGGTGTGACGATTTCGTAAAGCAAGTATTTGACCTCATCAGTTCAGCCGTAGGCCTGGTTCTCATAAGTCCGCTGCTGTTAGTCATTGCCTGGTGCATTCACCACGAAGACGGCGGGCCAGTCTTTTACCGGGGCGAGCGTGTGGGACGTCATGGCAAATTTTTCCGCATCTTCAAATTCCGCACCATGGTGGTGAATGCCGACAAGATCGGCGGTCCCTCCACTCCAGATGACGATCCCCGCATAACCCGCTTCGGCCGCAAGTTACGGAAGCACAAGCTGGATGAGTTGCCCCAGCTAATCAACGTGTTCCTGGGGGACATGAGCCTGGTGGGTCCCCGGCCCGAAGTGAAGTTTTATACCGATCTGTTTTCTGCCGAGGAAAGGGCCATCCTAAGTGTGCGTCCGGGGATTACAGACTGGGCTTCCATCTGGAACCCTGATGAGGGAAGCATTCTGGCGGGCGCCGAGGACCCTGACCAAGCTTATATGGAGCTTATTCGTCCTACCAAATTGAAGCTCCAGCTAAAATATTCCCAAAGACAGTCCCTAACAAATGATCTAAAAATTATCTTCTTAACGCTCTTGGCCATCGTTAAACCACAAAGCCGGATCGTTATGGCTACCCAGCGGCAACTGGGATTATAAAACTCCTCTACTATTATCCTTCATTCTGCCAAGACCTATTTCCAATTAAAGGAATTGCAGATTGAGACCGGGAAATCTAAAAACCTCAAGTAATGGGAGGGGGTAATGTCCTACTCCAAAAACCTTCTAGAATCTTTATACCGTACCATGATTCGCATAAGACTTTGCGAAGAGAGTCTGGTGGAACCAATCTCAAGAGGGAAAATCCGTTGCCCCTGTCATCTTTATTCCGGGCAGGAAGCAGTAGCCGCAGGTATCTGTGCCTCCTTGAATGAAAGTGACTATGTTTTTGGCAACCATCGTTCTCATGGTCATTACCTGGCCAAGGGCGGCAGCATGCGGGAAATGGTCGCCGAGTTTTTTGGTTGCGAGACTGGATGTTCCCGGGGTCGCGGAGGATCAATGCATCTCATCGCACCTGAAGTGGGAATGTTGGGCGCGGCCCCAATTGTTGCAGGTACTATTTCATTGGCGATGGGAGCAGCGATGGCGTCCTTTATACGACAAGATCAAAAGATATCTGTCAGTTTTTTTGGTGATGGAGCAACTGGTGAAGGAGTTTTGTATGAATGTTTGAACTTTGCTGCCCTCAAGAAGTTGCCTATGGTCTTTGTCTGTGAGAATAATTTTTATGCCACGCATATGCCCGTTCAGGATTGCCGGGTAGAAAATAACCTTTTCCGAATTGGGGAGCCCTTCTGCATCCCGAGCTTTGAAGTAGATGGTAATGATGTGCTGAAAGTTTATGAGGTTGGGAAGCAAGCCATAGCCCAGTGCCGAGAGGGCAAGGGGCCGGTATTCATCGAATGTTTGACCTATCGTTTCAGGGGACATGTGGGGCCCGATGATAACATTCAGGGCTCGCACACCGATATCCGCCCCAGGGAAGAGGTTGAGAGCTGGTTAGAGCGAGACCCCATAGCTTTGTTTGAAGATTATCTAATTAGTAATATCTTGTTGGAACAAGATAAACTTGCCGATATACGCCGCGACGCCGAACTTGAAGTCTTTGAGGCCCACGCTTTTGCCATGGCCAGTCCCCTTCCGGATGAAAAGGATTTGACCAATTATGTCTTTAAGTAATCGAAAGCTCCAATACAGTTTGGCCATCAACGAAGCGCTGCACCAGATGATGGCTGCCGATGAGTCGGTTTTTTTAATCGGTCAGGGTGTCAAGAGCCCCTGGTATGTGGGAAATACGGCCCAAGGATTGCTAGAGGCATTCGGCGACCGGCGAGTCATCGACACACCCGTTTCAGAGAACGCTATAACCGGTGCAGCGGTCGGAGCAGCCATTGCCGGTATGCGCCCCGTTGTTGTCCACCCTCGTATGGATTTCATGTTTTATGCACTTGATCCCATTATCAATGAAGCCGCCAATTGGTATTATATGAATGGCGGCAGGGCCTCAGTGCCCATTGTCATCTGGGCAATTATCAATCGGGGTGGTGAACAGGCGGCCCAGCATTCACAAGCGCTCCATGCCATGTTCGCTCATATTCCGGGGCTGAAAGTGGTAATGCCCTCTACAGCCTTTGATGCCAAGGGCCTGATGATCGCAGCGATCAAAGATCCTAATCCTGTCATATTCATTGATGATCGGTGGCTTCATGAGACTGAAGATACAGTACCTGAGAGAATCTACGAAGTGGAAATCGGCAAAGGGATTATTCGTAGAAAAGGTTCCGACGTCACTTTAGTAGCTACATCATTTATGGTCCAAGAAGCGCTGAAAGCAGCCCGAGAACTTGCCCGTGAAAAGATCGACGTGGAACTGATCGATCTGCGCACAGTCAAGCCTATTGATCAAGATCTTATCTTTAGGTCAATTAAGAAGACCGGCCGATTGCTGATAACCGATGGGGGATGGAAGACCTGTGGCCTAGCCGCGGAAATCGCGGCTATGGCTTGTGACACTATGTTCGAATACCTGAAGGTCCCCATCAAAAGAATAACCTTACCGGATTGTCCTGCTCCTGCCAGTAAAGCCCTTGAAGCAGCTTATTACCCTAAAGCTGAAAGCATTGTACATGCAGTTCGAGAGTTAATGAACACAAAGGCAAAATTCACTTATATCAGGAAAAGGTCTCGTGCGCGCATATCCTCGACCAGTTCCTCGCCTAAGACTTATAATCCTTAAAATAATCAACATGTTAAGCTATGATCCCGGGGGTACCAGAGAGTATGGCATATCGGGTTAAGTTTGTTGATCCGGCAAAAGTTTACCGGATGATCAAGGCTGAACTGGATGCGGCCTACTTTGAGGTTATGTCCAAAGGTGATTTAATCGACCGCGGGCAGCTCAAAGGTTTCGAAGAGAATCTGGCTGCCTTTGTGGGCACTAAATACGCGGTGGGTTTGAACAGTGGCTACGACGCTCTCCATATGTCTTTGCGAGCCGCTGGCCTAGGGCCGGGAGATGAAGTGATCGTGCCGGCTCACACCTTTGTCGCCTCCGCCTCCGCCATTGTGAACGTCGGGGCTAAGCCGGTGCTGGTTGATGTGGGGAAGGACTTCAATATCGACTGCGGCAAGATCGAAGCAGCTATCACTTCCAAAACTCGGGGACTCATGCCCGTGCATCTCAACGGCTACATGGCCGATATGGTCTGGGTCATGGAGATTGCCGAAAAGTATAACCTGATAGTGGTGGAGGATGCCTGCCAGAGCCTTGGCTCTGCTATGCTGGGGAAAAAAGCGGGATCATGGGGCCTAACGGGTTGCTGGAGTTTTTACCCTTTCAAGATTTTGGGGGGTTACGGAGACGGCGGGGCCATTACCACCAATGACCCGGAGGTGGCTCTGTTTGCCACCCGGATGCGCTATAATGGCGAAGATCGCCTGACCGGAGAATACCACGGCCATGGTTTTACCTGCCTCCTGGACAACCTGCAGGCGGCCTTTCTGGACGTCAAACTCAGGCATCTGCCAGGTTGGATTGTGAGACGCAGAGAGATCGCTGAACATTACCGCGCCAGGTTATCGGATATCCCTGATGTGCTCCTGCCCCATTACGATGACCCCAGAAGAGATCACGTTTATCAAAACTACGTGGTCAGGGCCACACAAGGAAATGACTTTTCCGAATATTTAAAAGACAATGGAGTGGAGGTCCTGACCCAATTCCGTAAGCCTTATTATCGGCACGAAGCGTTAAACTTGGAAGACCGGGGCTTTCCGGAAACGGAAGCCTTAAGCCGGGAGGTTTGCTCCCTGCCCATGAACGTAGAGATTACCGATGAAGAAGTCGATTATGTGATTGCGGTGGTGCGGCGATTCTACGGTAAATAAACTGGTCCTTGGCCCACAGAAAGCCCCCAACAGCTCATTCAGGTTGGCCGCGGCTCAATGTGGGTCTTTTTTTGTCAATAAAGGAGATGATGGTGGGCCTGAAGCTAAGCACGCGTCATGAATGGGTGATGCAGTCTGAAATTAGAAATATGTCCATTGAATGTGACCGGGTTAAGGGAATCAACTTGTCCCAGGGGGTATGCGATCTGGCAGTACCCGCCTTAGTTCGCCAGGGTGCACAAAAGGCTATCGACGCGGGGATCAACACCTATACCCGCTATGACGGCCTGATCGAACTGAGACAGGCCATCGCCCACAAGCAAAAACTGTTTACCGGGATGGACCCGGATCCAGAAACGGAAATCATTGTCAGCGCGGGCACCACCGGCGCCTTTTATTGCGCCTGTTTAGCGCTGCTCAATCCAGGGGATGAAGTCATCCTGTTTGAACCTTATTATGGCTACCATATCAGCACCCTGGTGGCCACCCAGGCGGTTCCTGTATATGTGAGGATGGAACCGCCAGATTGGACCTTTAGCGACCAGGATCTGGAGAAAGTGCTCAGCCCAAAAACTCGAGGGATTATGATTAATACTCCCGCCAATCCTTCGGGCAAGGTTTTTACTGACCAAGAACTGGAGCGCCTTGCAACCTTTGCCGCCCGACACGACTTGTTCGTATTCACCGATGAAATTTACGAACACTTTGTCTACGACGGCAACAACCATATACCGCCTGCCACCTTGCCTGGGATGAAAGAGCGCACCATAACCATTTCCGGACTTTCAAAAACCTTTAGCATCACGGGCTGGAGGGTTGGCTACAGTATCTGCGATGCGAAGTGGGCTCAGACAATCGGCTATTTCAATGACTTGGTTTATGTGTGTGCCCCTGCGCCGTTGCAGATGGGAGTGGCGAGGGGACTGATGGAATTGCCAGCCGATTACTATGAAAGCCTGGCCAGAGAATATGTGGACAAACGGGACAAGATCTGTGGGACGTTAACCCAAACAGGACTGGAACCCTATGTGCCCCAAGGGGCTTACTATGTCCTGGCCGATATTTCCCAAATTCCAGGGAATAACAGCAAAGAAAAAGCCATGAACTTGCTGAATCGGACGGGTGTGGCCTGCGTCCCCGGCGAAGCCTTCTATCACGATGACGCAGGCCAAAATCTGGCGAGATTTTGTTTCGCCAAAGAAGATGCGGTGTTGGATCAGGCCTGCCGAAGGATCGAAAAGTCGGGAAATCTTCTCTTCAGTCGCTCATGAGCTTGCCGCTCTCTCAAAACCATGAAAAACCCGGTAGGGCGGGCGTCCCCGCCCGCCACTCAACCTTGAACTTTGAACCTTGAACCTTGAACTTTTCAAGACAGAGAGTGAGTTAATATCTTGCCTGGTCCTCCTCCCGGACCCTGTCTGGCAGTTTCTGGCTGCCCTGATGCTGACCACCCCTCCTGGAAGATTTGCACTTGTAATGATTTATTTGTGGCCTCTTCCCACATGGCTTATATAATATATTAAGGGGTCCCAGGGGCCATCTTGGAGTACGGACATTTGGCGCTGCCCAAAAGGGAAGCGCTTTTCGATTCTTGGCGGAAGAGGTTGAACATGCCGGGCCCCCGGGTCGCTTACATCCTGCTCTGGTTTCCAGAACCCAGCCAGACCTTCGTCCTGAATGAAGTCAACACCTTAGCCAAATTGGGCCTTGACCTCAAGGTCTATACGCTTTACGGCCCCCGTCCGTCAGACCGGGTTTCGGGTATGGCGTCCGCGGCCGCGCCCGTGCGGCGACTGGGGCTCGCCGCTTCAGGGGTGTTGCTCAAAGAACTGGCTGGGCTGCGACAGCGTTGGGGAGCCGGCGCCACACGGTTCGTTGCCGGCGTGATCGCCAGGCGGTGGCGCTCCCTGGAGACTGCCGGGGAGGCCCTCTGGGCTGTCCTGGCGGGGGTGTACCTGGCCCGCCTATTCGTCTCCGATGGCATTACCCATATCCACGCGCCTTGGGCGGATGGGCCGGCCACCGCTGCCTGGGTGGCTTCCCGGCTCACGGGCATCCCCTTCAGCTTCAGTGCCCGGGCCGGCGACATTTATCCCGCCGATGGGGCACTGACGGAGAAGATTCAGGCGGCTGCCTTTGTCAGGATCAACAACCGGGCCAATTTGAGCTACCTGGCCGGCATGGCCGGTGGCGAAGCCAACAAGATTCACCTGATCTATAACGGGGTCGCCATCAAAGACTACACCCTGGCGCCCGCGTCCATGGCGCCTCCTATCAAGATCGTGGCCCTGGGGCGTTTCGTCAGGACCAAGGGCTTCGACGTGTTGCTGCGCGCCGCCCAGATCCTTACGTCAAAAGGCCTGGATTTTCACCTGACCCTGGCGGGCTGGGGTCCCCGTGGGCTGGCATGGAAGTCGTTGGCCTTCAGGTTGGGCCTTAAGTCCAGGGTCTCGTTCCCCGGATTTATTCCCTACAACCAGGTATCCCGCCTGTTGGCCGGGGCCGACGTCTTCGTGATGCCCTGCGTGGTGCATTCGTCCAGCGACCGGGATGGCATCCCCAACGTGATCATGGAAGCGTTGCTGCATCGTCTGCCCGTGGTGGCCTCGGATGTGGCCGGCATCAGCGAAGTGATTCAGGACAAAGAAACCGGGTTGCTGGTGCCTCAGCAGGACCCTGTCGCGTTGGCCCAGGCCATCAGCAGCATGGTCGAAGACCGGCAGGCCGCGCTGGCCATGGCTCAACGGGGACGGGACCTGGTGCTCAGGCAATTCGATTCAGAGGGGAACCACCGCAAACTTTTCAAGCTGTTCGCAGACCCTGAGGTGAATCGGCTTGGCAGACTTGCAGCAATGGATTTGTAAAGGTATTCATCAGGACATCCGCCCCGGGCGGGCAGAAGCCTTAAGGCCTTCGGAAAAGATATATGTGCGGTATTGCGGGATTCATTAACGCCCCGGCTGCGCCGGAGCAACAACGGCAATGGATTGACTCCATGGCCGCGACCCTGGCCCACCGCGGCCCGGATAGCCATGGCATTTGGGTGGAAGGGCAGGTGGCCCTGGGACATCGGCGCCTGAGCATTATCGACCTGCAAGGCGGCCAGCAGCCCATGCTGGATTGGGACGAGCGCGCCGTCATCGTGTTCAACGGTGAGATCTATAATTTCCAGGAGATTCGGACCCGCCTGGAACGCCGGGGCTATCGCTTCCGAACGAACTCCGACACCGAAGTCTTGCTCAATGCCTACCTGGAGGATGGGCCGGAGTGCCTTAACTCTTTAGAAGGGATGTTCGCCTTTGCCATCTGGGACAAAGAGAAACAGGCCCTCTTTGCGGCCCGGGACCGCATGGGCAAGAAGCCCTTTTACTATACACACCAAAACGGCGTTTTTGCCTTTGCCTCGGAGTTGACGGCTTTTTCCCGCCTGCCCCTGCTGACGCTCAACGTGGAGCGGGAAAGCATCGCCCGTTTCCTGGCCTATGAATATGTGCCCACGCCTGCAAGCATCTACCAACAGGTCTTTAAGCTGCGCCCGGGATATTACCTGACTTTTGCCTCCGGACAAGTGGCCACCAGGCGTTACTGGGACATCCCCTTGCCCGAGACCCGGACGCGCCTATCGGAAGAAGATTGCAGCCGCCAACTGCGGAGCCTCATGAGCCGTGCGGTGGCGCGTCGCCTCATCAGCGACGTTCCCCTGGGAGTCTTGCTGAGCGGCGGTATCGATTCCTCGGCTGTGGTGGGGCTCATGGCTGAACTGGTGCCGGCTAAAGAGATCAAGACCTTCACCATCGGCTTCCATGAAAAGAGTTATGACGAGTCTCCTTATGCCCGCCAGGTGGCCCAAGCCTTGGGGACCGACCATTACGAAGAAATCCTGAGCGCCACCCAAGCCGCCAAGCTTCTGCCGGATATCATCACTCGGTTGGACGAGCCCCTGGCCGACCCGTCCGTGCTGCCCACGTATCTTTTGTCCCAGGTGACCCGGCGCCGGGTGACCGTGGCCCTGGGCGGCGACGGTGGCGACGAGCTCTTTGGGGGGTATGAGCACTTCCCAGGTTTTCTCCTTTCGGAGAACTACTTAAAAATTCCGGCCTGGCTCAGACGACATGTCCTTGAGCCCCTGGGAAGCCTTCTGCCCATCTCTTCCGGTTACATCAGCCCCAGACACGTGGTGGAACGCTTCATCGCGGGAACCCGGGTAGCCCCCTGGCTGCGGACCCAGATCTGGCTGGGGGCCTTGACTGCGGACATGCAACAGGCACTCTGGCGGGCGCCCATGCCTGAACTGTTGCAGGTGGATAACCTGTATGCCGAAACCAAGGCCCTATACGACGGCTATCCTGCCCGCGAGCCGTTCAGCCGGGTCTTCTATCTGTTCGCCCGCCAGTTTCTCCTGGATTACATCCTGGTCAAGGTGGACCGCTGTTCCATGATGCATGCCCTGGAGATCAGGGCGCCCTTCCTGGATACCGATGTGGTGGAATTCGTATCCCGCTTGCCCTACTGGATGAAAGTGAGATACGGTAAGCGCAAATATCTGTTAAAACGGGCACTTAAAGATCTGTTCCCCAAAGACATCATTAACCGGAAGAAAAGAGGTTTTCTGATTCCCACGTCCCTATGGCTCAAGGAGATACTTCGCCCCCTGGTGGAGGAATTTCTGGGGGAGCGCCACCTGAGACAACAGGGACTGTTCAAGCCCGAATTTGTCCGGCAGCTTCTTAAGGAGCATAACACCGGGGTCGCAGATCACCGGCGCCAGCTCTGGACCCTTTTGGTGCTGCAATTATGGTTGCATCATCATGGCGCCACCATCGCCTGAGGTTAACCCCTAATCCAAACGTCCCTCCATTTATGGTCATTATCGGCCAACCCTTTCAGCGTCACCCCCATCACGAGCCCTTAAACTCCTCACGTAGTTGTGCCCCATCTTTATCCAGGGCCGGCGGAGCCATGGCAGTCGGAGCGGAATCATAAGCTCCGAATTTCATGGGGGTGCCCGGAACTTTCCTGCCTCCCAGAGAACAAATCATCTGGCGCACCCGGATCTGTTCCATCTCTTCGGCCTCTTCAACCGTTTGCACGATACCCACAGGGATTCCCGCGCTTTCGAGCTTCTGCCGCCAGGCCTCGGCGCTATCCTGGCTAAGCACCTGCTCCAACGCTTCTTTTAAAGCGGCTTGATTCTCGTTGCGCTTTTCATTGGTGGCGAACCGCCCGTCGCCTTTCACACCGCTTAAGCCCAGCGTATCGCAGAGGTGGCCGAACAGGCTATCCGTGCCGCAACAGATGACCAGCATCCGGTCTTTACAGGTGTAGGCATCGAAGGGCGAAATCGAGGGGTGGCGATTGCCGATGCGGCTCGGATCGATGTGCTTGGCCAGGGCGTCCATGAGGCCGTGTTCCAGCAAGGCAAATAATCCATCCAGCATGGCCACGTCGATGGTGGTGCCTTTGCCGGTGCGTTCCCGGGCCATCAGGGCCGTGACTATGGCCATATAGGCAAACAAGCCGGCGGTCAGATCGCCGATGGAGGTGCCCACCCGGGTGGGCAACCCGTCGGGAAACCCGGTGACGCTCATCAGGCCGGAAAGCGCCTGGACCACGGTGTCGTAAGCCGGTTCCCGGCTCATGGGACCGGTCTGTCCAAACCCGGAAATGGAACAGAAAATCAGCCGGGGATACTCCTTGACCAGGTCTTCCGGGGCCAGCCCCAACTTGGCCATGGTCCCCGGGCGGAAATTCTCGATGACCACATCGGCTTTAGCGATCATCCTCTTTACCAAAGCAAGGTCTGCCGGGTTCTTCAGATTTACTGCGAGGCTTTCTTTGCCCCGGTTCACAAAGTAGAAATAGACGGAGGTGCCGTCGTCATAGAATGGACCGAATTGCCGGGAATCATCCCCTGCCCCCACTCGTTCCAGCTTGATCACCCGGGCCCCCTGATCAGCCAGCATCATCGTACAGTAGGGTCCGCTCAACACGTGGGTGAAGTCGACAATGGTAATGCCTTCCAACGGTTTGTTTCCGGTTGCCTGCATCGTCGGTTCCTTTTCTCTATGTGGTCGTGTCCGGAGGTGGCTCATTCTCCGGTGAAGGCAGGCGGCCGCCTCTCGAAAAAGGCCTGCACGCCCTCTTTAAAATCCTTGCTGCGGTAGGTTTGACGCCGCAGGCTCTGTAATTCTTCGAATTCATCCGACGTGAGTCCCTTACCCGCAGTCAGTTTGCGCATTTCCTTTTTCAGTAAGCGCACGACTAAGGGGGCGCGCGCCGCAATAGTCCGGGAAATTTCCAGGGCGGTTGCTTCGAGTTTATCCGCCTCCACCAGTCGATTCAGTAACCCCAACCGATAGGCATCCTGGGCGGAGATGGGATTGCCGGTAAACAGCATTTCTTTAACAATATGAGCGGGCATTACCCCGATAAAATGATTCAATCCGGCGGTGTTGTAGGCTATGCCGATCTTGGCCGGGGTAATGGCAAAGCTGGCCGTGGGGGTGCCCACCAGGATGTCACAGGTCATGGCCAGGTCGCAGGCGCCACCCCACACGCTCCCCTCAATCATGCCGATCACGGGTGACGGGAAGGCTATCACACGGTGCAGCACTTGCTCGAAAGGTTCATCATAGGGCAGGGGATCAGAGCCGTCAGGGTGGATCTCCCGAAGATCATGGCCCGCGGACCAAATTTTCGCGCCGGGATAGGCCCGGATGATCACCACCCGCACATTTTGTTGTTCAAAGGCGTCGAAGGCCCGCAGCAAACCGCTCAAAACGACTGAGCTCAGGCAGTTCGCCTTGTGGGGATCATTGATGACTACTGTGCCGATATTTTCCTTGATTTCCGTATTGATCAGCTCATTAGACTCGGGCTTTTCGTTAGCCTGGTTCATATTTCCAACCCCTTGGAGATACTTTATAAGGACATAATAGGACCAAATATTTATTCGGCAAGTTTGCGGAGTACCTTTAATGCGGCTGGAGATAGGTCTAAATTTAATTGGCGCAATGGCTGGGACTGCCAGGCCAGGACTGGGGCAGCCCTAAAAATTGAAAACGGCTCCCACCAGCGGGCCGTGAAGCGAGAACTCTCACTATTGAGGCCGCTCCCTTGGTTGAGAGAAAACCATTAATGTTTATCCGGGAACATTCCGAAAAAGAGCTAAAATAGCATCTCTTTTATGAAACCGGGAATATGGGAACAGAGGTCCAAACCATGAGGCCCAGCCTGCCTCACCACAGGCGATGATATTGGCGCTGTATGACGACCCGAAGCGCGAGTAGTGGCATAATGGCCTCATCTCAAGAAACAGACTTACTTTTTAGAGGGGCATGAACCAGCTCTGTAATCGTGGCTATAAGTCGATCTTGCCGTCCCCTGCTCAGAGGCGGCTTATAAAAAATAGGAAAGGCGAAGAGGTGACCATGAAAAAATTTCACCAAAATCATCCTGCCATAAGGGGCAGATTTGCGGGCATCAGCCTGCCGCTTCTCCTGGTGACCGCCCTGTTGGGTCTCCTGCTCCTGAATTCCCCGGGGAGTTCCCAAGACACCAAGGCCCCGGCGCCCCAGGTGGCCAAACCGGCAGCCGCGACTGTGCAGCCGGAAAAGATCCTCCAGGAAGCGTGCGATCTTCTCAAATCTGCCAAACAGTTTTCCTTTAAGGCCGAGATCACCGACGATCGGGTCTACACCGGTGGCAAGAAGTTGCAGTTTGCTTTTGACCTGCAGGCTTATGTGCAGCGTCCGGACAAGCTGCGGATCAACGCCGCCGGCGATATGGAAAACAAGGAATTTTTCCTCGACGGCAAGACCCTCACCCTCTATGACAAGCCCCATAACGTCTACGCTACCATGGAGGCGCCGGCCACCATCGACGCGGCCATGGACAAGGCCTCCAAGGAATACGGGCTCCGGGTAGCCCTGGCCGACCTGACCAGCGAGAACGCCTACACCTTGGCGACCAAAGGCACTAAACACACCCTTTACGTGGGCGAGGGTTTGGTGCGTGGGGTCAAATGCCATCATCTGGCCTTCGACCGGGACAAAATTCAATGGCAGATCTGGATCGATGCCGGCGAGAAACCCTTGATCCGCAAGCTCCTCATCACTCAGAAAAAGTTGCCGGCTGAACCCCAATGGACCGCGTATTTCGCGGATTGGAATTTCTCGCCGCAGCTCACAGATAACCTGTTTGTCTTTACACCGCCTGAGGGAGCCAAGCAGATAAAGTTTATGGCTTTGAAGGAAATCGTCGCGCAGCAAAAGAAAAAGGCCCCGGCGCCCAAAAAGACGAAAAAGTCAAAAGGAGATCAGTCATGAACCTTAACCGAGCTAAAATATATTTTGCTATGCTCTTGGGCATAACCCTAATTCTCAGCTCTCCCCTGCTTCCCCAGGAAGCCCAGGCCCGGGGTGGGGGTGGCGGCGGCTTTCATGGCGGCGGCGGGGGCTTTGGTGGCTATCATGGCGGCGGGGGCCATGATGGCGGCTTCGGCGGCGGCAGCTTTCGGGACGACCATGGCGGTGGTGACCACGGCGGCGGTT
Organism: Desulfobaccales bacterium; assembly: GCA_041648175.1. NCBI lineage: Bacteria > Pseudomonadati > Thermodesulfobacteriota > Desulfobaccia > Desulfobaccales > Desulfobaccales bacterium. The sequence goes on from JBAZPO010000007.1 coordinate 103,290, forward strand.
CCTGGGGCGGTGACCATGGTGACCATGGTCACCATGGCGGGGACAATGACTGGGGGCAGCACCACGGAGATGGTGGAGGAAACTCCTATAACAAAAACGTGAATGTGTCTAATACCCGTAATGTCGGCGTCGCCGGTGGTGGTGGCGGTTGGGGCTATTACGGCGGTGGCGGCGGCTGGGGCGGGGCCGTGGCTGGGGCCGCGGTGGGCGCGGCGGCGGGTCTGGCCGTCGGCGCTATGATAAATTCCTTGCCATACAATGCCCAAACTCTCTATGTAAACAACCAGAACTATTACTATGACGGGACGAACTATTATCAATCCTGCTACGGCGGTTCTGATGTAAACTACTGCGTGGTTCCGAGCCCCAACCAATAAGATCAGAAGGGTGAATCACCCAAAAGGCCCAGGGTCGATCCCATTTGATCGGAGCAATGGTAATTGCGGGAAGGCGGCGTCCAGACGTCGCCTTCTGCAACCTCGTTTATGGAGAACATTTTTGTTGTCCCAGACCAGCACTGCCCGCAGGGGTGCGCCGCTGGCGATCAATTGTCCATCGCCGGGTATGCTTGGTTTGCTAAAAAATTGAGCCACAGAGGTCTGTTCCAATCGGGGGACCGGAAAAAAAGCCTTTGTGGCTTCTGGTTTTTCTTGCCAGCTTTTTCTAACGAACGAGCTTAATCCCGGTTTAGCCGCTCAGGCGAAGCAGCGGCTGCTGTGGATGCAAAGGCTGCAAGCGGTTTTGATCCCGTTGCGCCACTAAAAGTTTGATGTTCCCATAACCCTTGGTATAGAGGTAGTGCCAGGCATCCCCGACATCATAAAATCCTTGCCGAGAACCTACCAGTTCCACCCGATCCGCGGGAAAGCCCATTTCTTTGCAATGGCCGGCGAGGTCCAAACCTTCCGGCAATTCCCCTTCACCCACCAGATAGACGATCAGTCCGCTCTTCATAAAACCTCCTTATAAGCTTTTCATAGCCTGGGACAGATGTGCCAAGTAGATGGCCACTACCCCATCCTGATACCCCAGCCCCTGGGTAATCCCTTCAATGCGATAGGCTCTTTGTTTCAGAAGCTCGGATTTCCAGCTCTCCGGTTCATCTCCCAATATATCGTTGGCCGCGTGCTCACCGGCCACAAACATGAAGGGCCTCAGGACCACGGTGACAGCAGATGTCTTCTTGACGGCCTCCAGGGTCTCTTCCTTGGTGGGTTTCCCCTCCACGGTTCCCAGAAAAACATTCTGATTGGGATAATTGGCACGCAACAGCCGTTCAAAGGCCAGATAAGCCGCGGTCCCTTCGGGAGAGGGGCTGCCGTGGGCTACCAGGACCACGGCGTTATGCGTTAAGTCCTTTGGAAAAGTCTGGGCCAAAGCTTGGAGGACCTGCTCCTGATCTTGCTTGCTGCTAAGGAGAGGTTTTCCCAAGGCAACTTTTAGATCAGGGATTTTTCGGCATTCCTCCACGACTTTCTTTTCCCACTCTTCTCCCGGGACGATATGGAGAGACTGGATCGCCGCCTTGGAGTATCCCGCAGCTTTTAAACTTCTTAACGTGGTGGGTAGGTCATTGAGCTTCTGGCCCTTTTCTTGGGCCAGTTTGTGCCGGATTTTCTGTGAAGTGAAAGCCCACCGAATTTCGTGATCCGGAAAACGCTTTTTCACTTCCGTCTCAAAATGATTATACGTTTCGAAGGCTGCGGTGCTGGTGCCAAAGGCCACTAAAACGATGGCGGGGTCTTTAGTCGATGCCGCATGCAGGTTCCATGGGGTACTTATTATGGCTACCATAAGCAGAACAAAGAACCACCCGAACCTCTTCTGCCTTGCCATGTCGTCCTCCTCGATTAGTTTTTGTAAAAAAAAATCCCTAAGTCATAATGACTTAAGGATTGCACCCAGCTTCTTTATCCTTAATAGCGGCTCACGCCCTCTAGACCTCGTAGAGGCTCAAGCCTTTATTCGGGCAGGTCTTCTGACTTCCGGTTCTTCCTACTGCCTGCGCCTTCCCATCTCCCTTGAAAGAGACAGTGGCTTTCTGCAGGTTTCGTCCCCGGTTACAGCGGCGGGACCGTGCCGGTTTCCCACCGGCTTCCCTATTATGCCCTATATGGGCACCCGAATTACTTAGGCTACAATATATGGGACTGTGAGTTTCCTGTCAAGGAGAAAAATACCTGGCAGGAGTCGCAAACTTGCAAATCGGATTTCACACCTAACAGAGCTTTTTTGACCCCTAAGGATGCGCTTCAAAAGGCAGGGGTATAGGTATTAATCATCCCTCAGACGGTACCCTACACCCGGCTCTGTCAAGAGATATTGGGGACGGGTGGGGTCGTCTTCCAGCTTGCGCCGGAGGTTGAGAATGAATATGCGCAAATAGGGATTTTGTTCAACATAGGACGGTCCCCACACTTCCTTTAATAATTGCCTATGCGTTACTACCTTGCCCCGATGCTTAAGCAGGGCCGCCAGAAGTTTATATTCAATGGGGGTCAAGTGGACCTCCTCTTGCCCTCGCAAGACCTGGCGCCGCTCAAAATCAACTTCGATATTGCCCAAGAAATACCGAACTTCCTGCTTGCCTTCTTCGGTCGACATCGATTTTCGTAAGGCGACGCGCATCCTGGCCAGCAATTCGCCGACCCCGAAGGGCTTGGTGAGGTAATCATCCGCCCCGGCATCCAGGTTGGCGACCTTGTCCCGTTCCTGGCCCCGGGCCGACAAAATGATGATAGGGACGGTCGACCAGGTGCGCAGCTGCTTGATTACCTCAAGCCCCTCCATATCGGGCAGTCCTAAATCCAGCAAGACCACCTCCGGCACCCGAGAGGCGGCTAAAGCCAAGCCCTCCTTACCGGTCCCGGCTTCGATGAGCTCATACCCCTGGGTAAGCAGGCTCGCTCTCAGGAACCGGCGGATTTGGGGATCGTCTTCAATCAGCAGGATGGTCGGACTCATCTTGATGGTCTTTCTGCATCTCCGGCAGATTCTTATCAAAAAGGAGTGTTCCTTCGGCCAGCGGGATGGTGAAGCTGAAAGCCGCACCGCCATCCGTACGGTTTGCGGCCCAGATGCGGCCACCATGGCCCTCGATAATACTGCGGCATATCGTCAGGCCCAGTCCCGCTCCCCGGGCGCTGCCCGGAAACACCTGGTAGAATTTTTCAAAGATGCGTTCCTCCTGCCCCACCGGTAGGCCGGGGCCTCGATCCGCTACGACCACCAAAATTTCTTTTTCCTGCATGAGAGCCGAGATTTCCAGGGGCGTCCCCGGGGGCGTATATTTCAGAGCATTTTCCACGAGATTAATAATCACACGTTCCATGAGCAAGGCATCAATTTGGACCAAAGGCAGATCGATGGGCAGGTTAATGCTTAATGGATGATCATGCAATTGCGGGTCCAATTGGGCCAGGGCGCAGCCGATCACTTCCTCCAGGACATGCCACTCCTTCGTCAGCATGGCCTGACCGGACTGCAGACGGCTCATTTCCAGGAGATTGTGCACCAGGCGGTCAAGTCGCCTGGCTTCTTCATAGATACCTTGGGCCAGTTCCTGCTTGGTCTCAGAGTCCAGGTGCTTTTCCCCTTCCACGAGGCTGCTGGCCGAACCGGCAATCACGGTCAGAGGCGTCCGCAGATCGTGAGAAACCGAACTAAGCAAGGCGTTACGCATCTGTTCGGCCTCGATTTGCAAGTTGGCGGCCTGGGCTTGCCGGGAAAGATTTTCTCTTTCGATGGCCAGGCCCACCTGGCTGCTCAGGGCCTCCAAAAGGCGTAAGGAGTCTGCTCCTACTATCCGGTCGGGTTGATCTGTTTCCAGCCTCAGGACGCCGATGATGTTTTGTGAGGCGATGAGCGGCAGATAGATGCCTTTGACGGCATGGAGCGTATCCGTGCCAGCCCCTGCCAGGTGCCCATGCCGGAAGACCCATTTGGCCACCATCCCTTCTTTGCCGTACTCATCGGCGTAGGGATGTCCTGCCCGGATCTCGAGCTCGTCCGTGCTTCCCGGCATCAAGAGGCTCACCCTGCAGTCATATAACCGGGCGATTTGCTCCGCCGCCACCTCCAATAGTTCTTTCAGGCTGTTTATGGCCCCGAGGTTCTGGCTCATTTCATAAAGAGCCGCGGTCTGACGTTCCTGCTGTCGGGAAACCCTGGCCTGGTGGCGCACCCGGGCCGTCAAGCCGCTCACAAGTAAGCTTACCAGGAGCATGACCACCAGGGTAATGGCATACTCAGTGTTAGCCACGGCAAATGAGAAGTACTCAGGCACAAAGAAAAAGGCAAAAGCGGCCACACTGAAAAATGAGGAGAAGATTGCAGGACCCCGGGCGAGGAAGGAGGAAATGATCACTACGGTAAGCAGAAAGATCATCGCCAGGTTGGTGAGGGCGAGATAAGGAAACAAAATGAAGCCCAGGCCGGTGCACAGTCCCACCCCGCCGGCGGCCAGCAAGTATTCCCGCCAGAGACGCAGTGGCTTCGAACTTTTAGTAGCAGGTGGAGCAGCTTCTTCGCCTTCGCCGGAGATTACAAAGATATCGATGGGGCCGCAATGCCAGATCAGGTGGTCCACTAAGGATAACCCCAGAAAGCGGCGCCAGCGGCGCTCATAGGGTTTCCCCACAAAAATCTTACTGACCTGGTTGTCCCTGGCAAATGCCAGGATCTCATCACCGATACGGAAACCGGAAACCTTCATGGCCTGGCCGCCCAGCTTAGAAGCCAGATACAAGGCCTGCCCCACTTGTTCCTGTGCTTCCGGGGAAAGACGAGTGTGGAAGGGGGTCTCTACATACAGGGCAAACCATTTGGCCCCTTGGGCTTCGGCTAGACGTTTCGTGGCGTGAATCAAAGGGATGGAGAAGGGGCTGGGGTCGAGGCAGACGAGCAAACGTTCCCGGCTGGCAGGTCGCGGCTTCCCCTCTGGCAGCGACGATACCTCTATAGCCCGATCAGGTTGCATATGTTTTTAATATCCTTCAATAATAATTCATTGAAGGATATCCGGTTCTCATCCTGCGGTCAAGTAGTGCTTATGCCTTGGCGATCTTTGCGTCTCTGCGGTAAATTTTTTTCACCGCAGAGGCGCAGAGTAACGCAGAGAAAGAAATCAATAAGCAAGCAACAGGTAAATCATGGAAATGGTAACGGTGATCATCATGGGCCACCAACAGGCTTTCAGATAGTACATAAACGAGATATGGTAGCCGGCCTTTTCCGCCAGGCCCACGGTGACCACGTTGGCGCTGGCCCCGATCATGGTGCCGTTACCGCCCAGACAGGCCCCCAAGGCCAGAGCCCACCAGAGCACTCCGCTCTCTGCCCCGGGAATGGTCACGTTCAGGAATGCGACGATGGGCAGCATGGTGGCGGTGAAGGGGATGTTGTCAATGAAGGCCGAGGCGATGGCTGAGACCCAGAGCACCAGAATTATCGCCACCGTCAGATTGCCCCGGGAGAGGTCTTTCACCCATTCGGCGATGACCTGGATGAGGCCGGTTTCTTCCGCGCCGGCGATGACCATGAACAGGGCCATGAAGAAGACCAGGGTGGGCCACTCCACTTCATGCTCCAGTATCTCCACAATATCAACCCGGGAGATGACTAAGAGCACCATGGCGCCGATCAGGGCGGCCACGGAAGGCTCCATGTGCAAAACCCCATGGACTACAAACAGAAAGATGACGAAGGCCAAAATTCCCAGCCCCATAACCGTCAGCTTTTTATCGGTGATCCGGTACTCTTCCTTCAAGTAGGCGATGGTGCGGCCCACATCCTTCACTTCGGCTTTAAGGTAGCCCTTCTTATACCACCACAGGTACCATAAGGAGCTGATGACCAGGCAAACCGCGCACACCAGCGAGAGGTTGGCGGCGAACTGGGCGAAGGTCAACTTGGCAAATGAGCCGATGAGGATGTTGGGAGGATCACCGATCAAGGTGGCGGTGCCGCCGACGTTACTGGCGAAGACTTCGGGGATCAGCAGGGTCAGCGGGTTGATCTTCAAGGTCACCGCGATTTCGATGGTTACCGGGATCAAAAGCAGCATGGTGGTGACGTTGTCCAAAAAGGCGGAGGTAACGGCGGTGACCACCTGGAGGATTAAGGCCAGGATGAAGATGTTGCCCCGGGCCAGGGCGTAGGATTTGTAGGCCAGCCACTGGAAGAGGCCGGTTTTTTTCAAGACCCCCACAATGATCATCATGCCCATGAGGAGAAAGATGACGTTCAGGTCTATGGCCCGCATGGCGTCATGGAAAGAGAGAATAAAGTAACTTTTGTCAAAGGTGCCGGCGGTGTAAGAGATGAACAGAATAAACGCCCCTCCCAAAAAGGCCGCCAGGGTGCGGTGCATCAGTTCGGCTGCGATGAGGATATATACTAACAGCAGCACGACTGCGGCGATCCAGAAGGCCGGAGTGATTTGACGTTTCAGGGACAAAGTGGTCTGGGCCTGGAAGAGCCGGTTGCCGGCCTTATCTGCGCCCGCTTCCAAAACCTGGACCGGGCCGGATTCCTGGAACTGCCAGCTCGGTTTCACTGCCCGGACCTGGACCGGGGCGAACGGCAGGGTGCCTTGGGGCAGCCGGTAACGTCCGATAAAGCCGCCTTTGCTGCCGGTTTCCAGGGGCTCGTCTTCGATGGTCTTGACGGGCTTGGCGTTCACCAGCACTTCGATCTCCACTTCTTTGACCCCTTTACCCTGGGCGTCTTCGATGACCCCGGAAATCGTCAGCCGGTCACCTGCTTCCGCTTGGGAAGCGAGAACCTCCCATGGCCAGGCAAAAGCCATCAGAAAGAATCCTATCAAAACCGGGACTGCCAGGTTTTTCTGCCAAGTCATTTTTATTCCTCCGTATTCTCCGCAATTTTCGGGCTGGCTGCAAAAAGACAAAGGCCTGCCGGGCTGACAGACTCCACCCGGCAGGCCTTATATTCTTGACCTGATTATGTTGGGTTCCATGGGGTACCCAGCTAGCGCTGGTGAGTGCTATGGAACCTTAGGCCCTCCCGGACCTGTTAGCCTTTCTCCTTTAGGTTCTTATGTGAGACCTAGTTTATAATGCCCTTTGGCCAAAAGCCACCTTAGAACGCTTAAGCTTCCAGGATCAATAAGCGATCAACAGGTACACCATGGCGATAGTGACGGTGATCATCATGGGCCACCAGCAGGCCTTCATATACTCCACAAAGGAGATGTGGTAGCCCGCCTTTTCCGCCAGGCCCACGGTGACCACGTTGGCGGAAGCCCCGATCATGGTGCCGTTCCCCCCCAGACACGCCCCCAGGGCCAGGGACCACCAGAGCACGCCGGACTCCGCGCCGGGGATGGTCACGTTCAGGAAGGCGACGATAGGCAGCATGGTGGCGGTGAAGGGAATGTTGTCAATGAAGGCCGAGGCGATGGCCGAGACCCAGAGGACCAGAATTATCGCTACCGTCAGATTGCCCCCGGAGAGGTCCTTCACGAAGTTGGCGATTATCTGAATCAGGCCGGTTTCTTCGGCCCCGGCGATGACCATGAACAGGCCGATGAAGAAGACCAGGGTGGGCCATTCCACCTCTTTTTCCAGCAGCTCCACGATATCCTCCCCGGAGATGGCCACCAGCACCAGGGAGCCTATCAAGGCCGCCACCGCCACCTGCATGTGCAGGAAGCCGTGAACGGCAAAGAGCAGGATGGTGAAGCCCAACAGGAGCAAGCCCTGGATCATCAGCTTCTTATTGGTGATCTGATATTCCTCTCTTAAGAAGGCGATGGTCCGCGGTATATCTTTCACTTCGGCCTTGAGGTATTCCTTCTTGTTCCACCAAACCAGGAACAGGGAGGAGGCCACCAGGGAGATGGAGCAGACCAGAGTCAGGTTCTGGACAAACTGGCCGAAGGTCAAGCCGGCATAGGAACCGATCATAATATTGGGCGGGTCGCCGATCAAGGTGGCGGTGCCGCCGACGTTACTGGCAAAGGCCTCGGGGACCAGCAGGGTCAGGGGGTTGATCTTCAAGGTGACCGCGATTTCGATGGTCACCGGCAGCACCAGGAGCATGGTGGTGACGTTGTCCAGAAAGGCGGAAATGACCGCGGTTACTATCTGGAGGGCAAAGGACAGCACAAAGACATTACCTTTGGCCAGGGCATAGGCCTTGAAGGCCAGGAACTGGAACATGCCCGTCTTTTTCATCACCCCCACGAAGATCATCATGCCCATGAGCAGGAAGATGACGTTCAGGTCGATGGCCCCCATGGCATCGTCAAAAGAGATGATATAAAAAGACTTGTCCCAGGCCCCCAGGGTGTAAGTGACGAAGAGGATAATGGCCGCGCCCAGGAAAGACACCAGGGTGCGGTGCATCAACTCCAGGGAAATGACCACATAGACCAGCAGCAGGATGATGGCGGCGATCCAGAAGCCTGCGGTCGTGGTGCGGTTCAGGGTGAGGTTCTGGACCGCCTGGAAGAGTTTGTTGCCTTGGGCGTCCGCCCCGGCCTCCACCACCTTCACGGGGGTGGGTGGGATGGGTTTCCAGGAGGGCTTGGAGGCCTTGACCTCAACCTTGGCCGCGGGCAAGCTCCCGGCAGGCAGCATGAAATCCGCCACAAAGCCGCCGGGCTTGCCGGTGGTTATTTCCGCGCCTTTGCCCGTGGGTTTGACGTGCTGGCCGTTAACCAGGACTTCCAATTCCACTTCCTTGAGGCCCTTGCCCATGGGATTGGTGACCAGCCCGGAAACGGCCAGGTGGTCGCCGGCCGGGGCCGGGGCCGCCAGGACCGCGGAGTTGGCCAGGAATCCGGTAGCTGCCAGGAATATTAGTATATAGAAGAAGGAACACCATTTTTTACGCATTGTTAATCCCCTTTAAGCAACTCGCGTAGTCTTCGGATGGAGGGGAGGAAGGGGCCATCTGGGTCGTGACCCGCATCCTCCCATCAGAGCCAGCCTATTTAGCCAGCACCGGCATCCCCATGAGGGGCCAGATGAAGTAGCAGAATACCGCCAGAAAGGCCATGAGGACAATGCTGGGGATCCAGCCGTAGGTAAAAAACTCCCCGGCCGTGAACTGCTTGCTCTCATACGCAATGGCATTGGGGGCCGCTCCGATAAGCAGGTTGAAGGGCATGCCCGCAGTGGCCAGCGACGCAAAGAAGATGACTTCCGGGGCCACGCCCAGGTACCTGGCGATGACCAGGGAGACCGGCAGGGTGATGGCGATGGCGGCCACGTTCATGATGAAGTTGGTCATGCACAAGACAAAGAAGGCGATGGCCAGGACGAACACCAGCCAGGGGGCCTTCTGGAACCAGCTTACCCAACTCACCGCCATCCATTCCGCGGCCTTGGTGTCATAGAGACAGTAACCGATGGACATGGCGCCCCCGAACAGGAGGATGATATTCCAGGGGATGGTCTCCATATCCTCCACCACCAGGGTGCGGGTGATGAAGAAAAGCACCGTAGCCACGATCATGATGGCCGCCCGATCCATGTCCTTGAAGAAGGGGATGGGGGAGAAGGATTTCATCATGAACAGGAACAGGACCACAAGCACCATGATGATGACGAATTTTTCCTTGCTATTCATGGGCCCCAGTTCTTTCCCCAGGGTGGCCACCCGCTCCCGCAAGCCGTCGATACGTGGCCTCTCGGGTTTGAAAAAGGTGATCACGATGAGCCAGATGCACACGACCATGAGCGCCCCCAGGGGGAGCATGTACCAGATGAGCGAAAAAAAGCCGATTTCAGTGCCGCCGGTGAATTTTTGGAACATCCCGGCGCCGGCCACCGCCCGGGCTGACCCCAGGAAGGTGATGACCGAACCCGCGCCTGCGGTCCAGGCCATACCGATGAACAGGCCTTTGCCGAATCGGGTGGGCTGGTCGGACTCGCTATACAGGGAATGGATGGCCACCAGCAATGGGAAGATAGCCGCGGCCACCGCGGTGTGGGCCATGAGCAGGGTCATACCCGCGATGATGAGAAAGGTGCCCAGGAGGATGAAATTGGTGTTTTCGCCCACGACGTTCAGCATCTTGTAGGCCATGCGCTTGGTGAGCCCGGAGACCGAGAAGGCCGTGCCCATGACCACGGAGCCGAAGATGAACCAGACGGAGGGATCAAAGAAGTCTTTCAGGGCCGCATCGGCCGTGCGGATCATAAAGATGGTCTGAAACAGGCCGATGGCGATGGCGGTGGCCCCGATGGGCATCACCTCGAAGATCCACCACACCGCAGCCATGAGAAAGAGGCCAATAGCCATACGGCCTTGGGGCGGCAGGGGAAAGTGTTTGCCGGATGGATCAACCGCGTCACCTAAATCCGACATGAAATAAAAGAGAAAAAACAGAGCCAGCCCTAAGAGGATAAATAATATGCGTTTCCAGTCGATGGCCACCTTTTTGGGGGCAATGACGATCTCTTCGGGCATCTCCGGCAGGCCCGCGCCTACGGGCATTTTTTTGATATCTTCAGCCATGACAGCTAACTCCTCTTAATAATTAGAAGTCCCAGGAACAGGATTATTCGCCCAATACCATCTTGGAGATTTCTCCGAAGAGATCGCTCAACCTGATCATGCCGGCCACCTTGCTGTCCTGGATCACCGGCATCATGCCGACGTTTTCCTTGATCATCAGGAAGATGGCCTTGGCGAGAACATCGTTACCCTGGCTGGTGACCTTGATGGGGCTCATGACCTCGCTCACCGGTTTTTGGGACGCCTCTTTCAGGCCGGGGCCGAAGAGATCGCCCATGAGCACTGCCAGGTTGGGGTCCGCTTTGATCAGCCCGGATTCTTGCATGAACCGGGGTTCCAATCCTTTGATGATGTCCCGCAGGGTCAGGATGCCCATGAGCTGGTACTTTTCGTCAAATACCAGGAGCGCCCTGGGCTCGAACTGCCCTTCATACTTGATGGCCGTTTCCCGGACAATGGCCATGGCCTGCCGCAGGGTGAACCAATAAGGGATGTGAGGGTAATCCTCCAGCGGGATCATTAAATCTTTCACCTTCTTGTCGTTGGGCATAAGAACCTCCATCTCGGTTAATTTTTCCTGGACCAGAGGAACCAAGATCGCTCCTTCCGGTTTAACGGAGCATGTTTATTTCTTGGTTAGGTTTTTAACAAGCGCCAGATTAAAACGGGGTTAAAAAGCGGGGGAGCGCCGTTAAATTTCTGTTAAGATCGTGGATTATTTCACAAGGATCAAAGGCCTTCTCCTTGACTTTTCCAGGTCCCTCCTTTAGAACAGAATCACCGACTTATCACCAGAGATCGGGCAATTTGGGAGGATGACATGCCTTACCATAAGACTGCCAAGGATTTGATGATTCCCCTGGAGGATTACCCCCATATTCCGTACTGGTTCACGCTGCGCCAGGCCATGGCCATTATCCGGGAAGCGGCCATCAAGTTTGAAGGACAATTCGAACCCCGGGCCGTCCTGGTGTTTGATGAGAAATACCAACTTATGGGAATCCTGACTTTACGGAATATCATCACGGGCCTGGAACCCAAATTTCTTCAGGAAACCAGTCTGATCAAGATGGACCCCAGCCTGACCGTCTTTATGGGAAAATTCTACGGACCCAAAATGCAGGAGCAATCCCAAAGGCCGGTGAGTGAAGTCATGAGCGCCATCAATTTCACTGTGAACGCCGAGGATCCCATCACCAAACCCCTCTATGTAATGATCAAGGAAAACGTCGGCCTGATCCCGGTGCTGCAGGGGGACAAAGTGGCGGGCATGCTGCGGTTGAGCGATCTGTTCGGGGAAATCTCCAAGATCGTGTTGGGCGAATAACGAGGGCAGCTCTTTTGGATTAACCTACTCCCCGTGGTGGCGGAGGGAATCCCGTGAAACGCGTGTGGCAACGGCTTGTCAAAAAAGACCAGGCAGCGCCGGTTCAGACGCGGTTAGCAGAGAAGTATGCCAACTTTCAGCGGTTATTGTCTGCCAACAACGCAGTCTTGGCCCTCATGACCGACATGGAGGAGAAGCTGTCCGGCGATTTCCTCTTCGACCTCCAGTATATCCGGGCCAGCGTCAGTCAACTTGCCGAGGTTACCGCCACCCTGGTCGATGCCCTCAACAACCTGGGGGATCACCGCTACGATGGTTTGGTTGATGCCTTCAGGCGGATCATCACTGAGGTGGAAGACGTTCTGAACCAGCGCCGGGAAATCCCAAAAGCCCCCTTGACCATATCTTTTGATCACCTGGACGTAGAAATGGCGGAAATGGTGGGAGGCAAGAACGCCAACCTGGGAGAGGTGAAGAACCGGGTCCATCTCCCGGTGCCGCCCGGTTTCGCCATCTCCACGTATGCCTATAAGCTGTTCTTGGATTTTAATCACCTGACGACGCTAATTCCAGACCTCCTGGGCTTTTGGCGGGTCGATGACATGGACAGTCTGTCCAGCGTCAGCGACGACCTGAAGAGCATGGTCAACCAGGCCGAGGTGCCGCCGGAACTTGAGGAGGCCATCCATGCAGCCTATGAAGAGCTATGCCTCCGGCAGGAGCAACGCCCTTTAGTCGCCCTGCGCTCCAGCGCCGTGGGAGAAGACCTCTCCCTCACCTTTGCCGGACAATACGCCACTTATCTCAATGTGGCCCAAAGCGACCTGGTAAACCGCTATAAAGACATTGTGGCCAGCCTGTTTACCCCCCGGGCCCTGTTTTATTATAAAAACAAGGGCTTCAGGGAGGAGGAGATGGCTATGAGCGTGGCCGTGCTGCCCATGATTAACGCCAAAGCCAGCGGGGTCCTCTTCACCCGGCAACCGGAAGCGGCGGACCAGGATGCAGTGCTGATTAACGCGGTGTGGGGCCTGGGAAAATATGCCGTGGGCGGGGTAATCGAGCCTGATCATTACCTGGTGGCGTATCATCCTCCCGGCAAAATTCTGGAACAGCGCCTCCCACCCAAAAAGGTGATGCTGGTCAACTTGCCCGGGGGTGGAGTGCAAGAGGCGCCGGTGCCCCCGGAGATGATCAACGCTCCATGCCTGAATCAGAACCATTTAAAACAGTTGGTGCAGTGGGCGGCCACCCTGGAGGCCCATTATCAGCGGCCCCAGGATGTGGAATGGGCCCTGGACATGGAGGACCGGCTCTGGCTTTTGCAAAGCCGTCAACTGCAAATACCCGTCAAGAGAGCTTCTGAGGGCAAGGCCAGGACTCTGAGACAATATCCCGTGCTGCTGGATCAAGGGAGCGTCGCCTGCCGCGGGGTAGGCGCCGGGCCCGTGGTGCTGGTGCGGCGGGACGATGACCTCAGAAACTTTCCACCGGGGGGAGTCCTGGTGGCCCGGCATACTTCCCCCAAGTATGTGACGGTTATGCCCCAGGCCGCGGCCATCATTACCGACGTGGGCAGCCCCACCGGGCATATGGCGCTCCTGGCCCGGGAATTTCAGGTTCCCGCCATCCTCAACACAGGCATCGCCACTCAGGTTTTGCAGCCCGGCCAGGAAGTGACCGTGGACGCCAATTATAATAACGTCTATGCCGGCGTCATTAGCGAACTGCTGGAACCCCGCCAGCCCAAGCTGGATGACCTGGCCGACAGCCCGGTTTTCCGCACCTTAAAGGAGGTGTTGCAGAAGGTTATTCCTCTTAACCTGATTAATCCCCAGAGCAAAACTTTTGCGCCGGAAAGCTGCCGCACCATTCATGACATCGTGCGCTTCGCCCATGAATTTTCTATGCGGGAAATGTTCAAACTGACAGAAAATGAAGTTGAGGGCGGCAAGGAAGTCGTGGACCTGGATTCGAGCCTGCCTTTTAAGCTGTGCATCCTGGACCTCGGCGGCGGTTTAAAGAAAGGCTGGAAGCGCAAAGTCCGCCCGGAGCAGATTACTTCCATTCCGTTCAAGGCCTTCTGGCAGGGACTCACCGCCATGCGCTGGCCCCAAGGCAAACCCGCCGGAACCCAAAGCTTGAGTTCGGTATTTGTGAAAAGCGAAGAAGAGGTGGCCCAGGGCGCCGACCCTTACCGGGACCAAAGTTATGTGGTGCTCTCGGAGAATTATATGAATTTCAGCATTCGCCAGGGCTACCATTTTTCCCTGGTGGAGGCCTACGTCAGCGATCAGATAAACGATAATTACATCACCTTCACTTTTCGCGGCGGCGGTTCCACCCCGGAACGGCGAGAGCGGCGGGCCAGGTTGATCGAAGCCATTATCGACCGGATGGACCTCAGCTACCAGCGCAGAGGCGATACCATCGAAGCCAGATTGGCAAAATATCCCTTGAAACAAATGACCCAGAAGTTGGTTTTATTCGGGAAGCTTACCCTCTACACGAAGCAATTGGATATGGTATTGTTTTCTGAGGGGATTGTGGATTGGTATATAAAAGATTTCATCCGTGAGCATATCGAGGTAAAAGGATAGAGACACCATCAGGAGAGTATCATGGCGGAACGGTTATTAGTCATCGATGATGAGCCCAACATGCTGAGATTGCTCAAAACCATTCTCATGGATAAGACTGGTTATACGGTGATCACTACCAACAATCCGTTAGAGGTGCAAAGTCTGCTTCTGCAGGAACCTTTCGACCTGGTGATCACCGACCTGAAGATGCCTCTGGTAGATGGAATAGATTTGATTGACATCATCAAAAATATTGATGTCCATATGCCCATCATCATCATCACCGCTTACGGTACCAGTGAAATAGCCGAAGAAGCAGTCAAAAAAGGAGCTTACGATTTTATCGTCAAACCTTTCCGCAAAGAGGCCATCTTTATTGCCATCAAGAGGGCTTTGGAGTGGAAACGGATGCAAGGAGAACTGGAGGCGCTCAAAAACCATTAGCCTGAGTAAGCTTAGCAGGGATGTCCGTTTTCTGCGGGTATTCGTGTATTTAACGTTGTCTTTTCCAGGCGTTCCACCTCCAGAGCCAGGGCGACTTGTTTGGCCAGGGATTCCAGGAGGCCCAGGCGCAATTGCTCCGGCAATAACCAAAGTTCGGATTTGGGATCTTTAAGCCGCAGGGCCAAAACCCCTATGACGGTATGAGTGGCGCGCAATGGGACATAGAGAAAAGGGGAGTCCGAGTTTTGGGTTCCCCACCCTGCCCGCTGACCGGTGCGGTAGGTCCGTTGGGCCACGGGAAGTTCTCCTGGCGTATCCTTTTGGAAGAGCGCAGAAAGATCACCGGCGATTGGCTGCAGCTTGCCATTTTCCCCTGGCAGCAACGCCACCACCTGGCACTCAAAAATCTCCCGGAGTTGTTTAACTGCCACCTCTAAAATCTTCTCAATGCCCCTGGCACCGGCAAGTTTCTGGCTGAGTGAGTGCATCGCTGCAGTCTGGCGTTCTTGTAAACGGGCGGCATCGGCCTGCTGCCGAATCCGAATAGCCAGATGACTGATCACTAACGCCACCAGTAACATCATTGCGAAGGTAAAGATGAAATGAGTCTCTTCCAATTTGAAGGAATATCGGACAGGAACAAAAAAGAAATAAAAGGCCAAAACGCTGAGGAGGGAATTTAAGACAGCCGGACCCCGACCCCAATGCATGGCGGTCAGCATCACCCCCACCAAGTAAACCATAATTAGATTACTCAGTTCCAAGTGAGGGTAGATCAAGAAGGAAAGACCGGTAGCCAGAACAGAATACAAGAGGCCCATCCCGTAGTCGAGGAAACTTATGCCTCTGAATCTCACCTGAATAGGCGATTTTTTTGGTTTTTCCGGCTCTACACTGAAGAAAGAAATTTCGACCTCCTCACTCAGCCGCACCAGTTCATCCACTGCACTACCCCAAAGGATATCTTTCCAGTATGAGTGATGGGGCTTGCCGGCGATGATTTTGGTGACGTCATGGCGGCGAGCGAAGTCGCCGATCTTTGCGCCTAAACTCCGGCTGAACAAGGTGTGGGTCTGAGCTCCCAAGTTTTCGGCAAGCTGAAGATTCTGCACAGCCTGGTTTTGCTCTGCTTCAGATAACCGCACCATCCTCGGGGTCTTGACGTAGACGGCAAACCACTCGGCATTCAGGCTATTGGCCAATTTTTGGGTGGCCCGGATCAGGTCGGCTGAAGAAGGGCTCGTGCCAACGCATACCAGGAGCTTTTCTACCGTGCTTTTTGAATTTACTCCCACTTCTTCCCTCTCGGTCTTATCTGGTAGGTCATACTATAAAGATAAAATATGGAATATAAGATGGGCATTAAACTTGTCCGCAGTGCCGTTAAAATATTGTAAAGATCACCATGGGCGGTATTTAAATCCTTAGAAGGTGGCGTTCAGCGTCTCCACTTTGCCGGAATGTAGCAGGTATTTGGCCACAACCAGATCAAGGCTGCCGCGCTCCAAGGCATCTCCGATGATCCGGCTCTCCCGCCGTAAGGTCTCGTCCAAAAATTTTAGGTGATGATTCGTAGCCTCTTCCACCAGATCGTGACCGTTCTTGCCGGTTAACCGGGCCTGGGCCGCGGCCGGGGCAATCTGCTTAACGATGGCGCTGATATGGCCTTCGTCGTGTTCCGGATGGGTTACCGCGGCAGTGACGGCCCCGCAACATTCGTGCCCCTTGATAACCAGCAGGGGTACATGGAGATGGGCGACGGCATACTCCAGGCTGCCGATGCTGGTGGGTTCCAGTACCAAACCGGCGGTGCGGACGACGAATAGATCACCTAAGCTTTGATCGAAGATGATTTCCGCCGGCACCCGGGAATCGGAACAACACAGCACCGCGGCTTCGGGTTGCTGACCTTGGGTGAGAGTGCGTCTTAAGTCCAGCATATTACGGCCCTGGAACAGTCCCTGGACAAAACGCATATTGCCGGCGATGAGTCGCTGCCATACCTGTTTACCGCTGAGCCCCTGATCGGGATTCGCCATGAAGTGTCTCCTAACCCAGATCTAGTCTTTTTCCAGTTTGCCTTTAAGTTCCTTGATCTGTTGCGCCATCTGCCGCCAACGCATGGCCTTGTCAATAGCTATGAGGAGCGTTTCCTTTCGAAAGGGTTTGCTGATGTAGTCAAAGGCGCCTTTGGCCACAGCTTCCTCGGCGGATTCCAGGGAACCAAAAGCAGTGACCATTAAGGTCAATACATCTTGATCATATTTTTTGGCAAGCTCCAGCAACTCCATCCCGTCCATGCCCGGCATCTTCAAGTCAGTAATGATAAGATCAAAACGCTGCTTAGAGAGTAACTCGGCCACTTCCATCGGGTTGTTGGTGGTCGTAACTTGATGATCGCTATACCCTTCAATGATCATTTTGATCAAAGTGAGCATGTCGGGTTCGTCATCCACAGCTAGAATAAGTCCCATGGTTGGTAAGTCTCCTTACTACCTGGTTTCTTTAAGGTTCGCCGCAATTTCGGGTTGTAATGTGACAAAAAAAGTCGTGCCTTGATTAACTCCAGCGGCTTCCTGCACTCGGGTCTCAAAGCGGAGATTTCCGCCATACTTGTTGACGATGGCGTAGCTTACCGACAATCCCAAACCCGTGCCTTCCCCCACTTTCTTGGTGGTGAAGAATGGATCGAAGATGCGGTCGGCGATCTCCTTGGGGATGCCGGTGCCGGTGTCGGCGAAAATCGCCTCCACCATTTGGTTATATGGGTTGATCCTGGTAATTACCGAAAGCTTGCCCCCCGTTGGCATGGCCGCCACCGCATTATTCACCAGGTTGATAAACACCTGTTGCAGTTCCCCGGAATCACCGTGAACCCGGGGCAACTCCCGGGCCAGGCGCAATTCCAATTCAATCTTATTGGTAAAAAGATTATTTTGCAGCAAGGAGGTCACCATTTCAATGTCTTTGTTGAGATCGGTAAATTCTTCCTGCTTCGCAGGCTGTCGGGCATAGGTCATCAACTTTTCCACAATCCTTTTGGCATTGAGGCCCTGCCGTTCAATGGTTTTGAGAAGCTCATGCTCCTTGCTGTCCAAAGGTATGCGGTCCAACAAGATTTCAGTGAACCCCAGGATGACGCCTAAGGGGTTATTGATCTCGTGGGCCACCCCGGCTGAGAGGGTGCCCAGGGAAGCCAGTTTTTCAGTTTGATAAAGTTGCTCTTCTATACGCTGACGCTCGGTAATATCCCGCGCCATAACCAGGATCCGTTCTACCGTGCGGCCGTCTTCTCCAAAGACGGGCACAAAATGGGTGGAGAGCCAGTAGATCCGGTCCTTAATGCGTACCGCGGACTTGACTTCGGAGCTTTTCCGGCTATCCACTGTGTCGCGCACCTGCGTCAATAAGGCGGCGGCGTCGTCGGGTGCAAAAAGACCTGAGAGAGATTTCCCGGCTATACCCGCGGCCGGAGTGCCGAACACCCGGGCTGCGGCCGTATTGGCGCTAATGAAGGTCCCCTTCTCATCCAGTAAGAAAATAAAGTCCCGGGCATTTTCCACCACTGATTTATACTGTTCCCGGCTGCGACGCAAATTCGTCGTGGCATGGTCCACCTCCCGCTGCAGTTCCACGGACCAGCGCATTTCATAGTAGATAACTGCACAGGCGGCCAAGATCAGGGCGAATATGAGAATCCCCTGGATTAAGAATTGCCGGATGTAGAGGGAATGGATGGTGCCGTAGACTTCATCGGTGGGCGCCACCACGGCCACGGGCCAGATGCGGGAACCGTCCGGATTCACCTTGGCATGGCTGTAAGCCACAAATTTTTCCATTTGCCGGATAACCCCCCGGTGCCAACCTGAATTGTATTGGGAAGTCCCTTCTTCTCCGGCCAGCATTTTCGATTTCTGAATCTCGTTGATCGTGGTGAAGCTAATCACCGGGTTGCGCCGGCCCCGGGCCGTAAAGGCGTCTTCGCCGATGAACTCCCGCTCCGGATGATAGAGAAAAATCCCTTCTGT
Organism: Desulfobaccales bacterium; assembly: GCA_041648175.1. Classification (NCBI taxonomy): domain Bacteria; kingdom Pseudomonadati; phylum Thermodesulfobacteriota; class Desulfobaccia; order Desulfobaccales; species Desulfobaccales bacterium. Next base: position 122,159 of record JBAZPO010000007.1, read on the forward strand.
GTTGATCACCCAGCAGTAGCCCGTGCGCCCGGAGCGAATGCCGGCGCAGTAGTGGCCGGCAAACTGGCTGGCATCGACTTTAAACAGCAGCACCCCGTCTAGCTTGCCCGTCGCCTTGGGATGCGATTCATCCACGCTCTCTTCATATACCGGCGTGGCCAGGGTGAAGAAGGGGACCTGGTGATCACCTCGGGGTTCAAGTGCAATCGGCCCCTGGTAAATGTGGCCCCGGTTGGCCGGGTCTTTAGCCCAGGCCACTTCGGGGGAGTCAAACGACTGTCGCTCCAGGACACGGGAGCCTTTGGCGTCCAGGATATAGGTGCGGCCGGCATTAGGGCCCCGGAAGTCCAGCCTCTCAATCTCGGTCACCCCTAGTTTGGAGAGGTCGTTGAAACTGACCTGCATGCGGTTGGCCCAGGCCACCTCCTCCAGGTATTGGATGGCCGGTGAGTAATTGAGGATTTTGAGCTCGCGCCGCAAAAACTCCAATCCGTCTTCGATTTGCCGGGCGGTGGTCTTGGCCAGGATTAGTTGCTGCTGTTGGAAATCTTCAGAAACTATCTCCCGCGTCCTTTGCAGGGAAAGAAGTCCCAGCACAAAGGCCACCGCCAGCAGCACAATTACCATCAGGCCTAAGCCCGTGAGTAGCCTCCGGATATTGACCTTATCCATCGCAATGCGCATGATCGGCTTACTCCTTAAAACTGCAGGTATGGCCTAAAAAGTTTCGTAAATTTTGGTCCATGCTACTGATGATTTGGCCCACTGCTTCAGCAAGTCCTGGAAACCTTAATTTATTTCACTTTAAAATAAATTCGGCAAATGCTCAACAACGGATATCCCGGGTTCGGAATAGATTGGGAAGAAGCCTGGTTTGCCCCTTGCCATGGCGGATGCATGGGTCCCGTAAACCGGGAGTGCTATCTATCGAGACCCCTCTAGACAAAACGGCATAGAGCTCTCAGAGCTGACCAGAGGTTGGCAGGTCCAATGAGGTGCCAGCCAAACATGGGCAAAGAAGAATGCATCTTGATAGATAAAAAGGGTGGGTAGCTGCCTAAAGGCTGGCTGATCAAGGGAGGGGCACAGGGGGAAGTAGTTGCTGTGGGGTGGCAGGTTGTCCAAGGGGAGGATAAGAACCGGGTGGTCGCCAAGGTTGTAAAGGGGTGGGGAGGAGGGATAAATAAGTTTTTGAGCATAACAGATATTGAAAGGCAGTTTTATTAACTTTCGAGCAAAGTTAATAACAAATTCCCCTTAAACAAATTCAAGCTAGCTTGCCACCCGAGAGACTTATCGGTTGATGGGCGAAAATTGAAGGTATCTTCTTGCGAGCGAAAGTTTTGAAAAACGTGATAAGTTCCGAAGGATAGATGCAGTTATTGGAGATTACTCAGTCAAGAGGGATGCGGATTCAGTAGCGGTGGAGCGAATGAAAGGGGGAGGGTGAATGCGAAAGCTCACCCCACAGCCGCTGAGCCTGACTCCCCATATGCAAGCTTGGCAACCTGGTTTCATATCACCGACTAAAACTCCGGGGCCCGCAGCCGTTTGTTGCAGCGCATGGTTAGATCATGCGGTCGTCTTGCAGGCTCCCCTCTAAGAACGGAAACCCCCATGCCTATTTGTTAGGAACCTCGACCTTCTTACGAACCACGTCGTAACCCATCCTGTAATAGGGGGATCCATTCTTGTCGAACCCAGCCTTAATCAAGCACTTTTCTACCCCACAGCGGTCCTCCCAATGCGTACCTTTTGATTGTTGCATTGGTTGCTCATCTGAGGAAGCCCTCGGAGGATTCTCAGGATAATAACGCGTGATGACCGCAGAATCACTATTTTGGACGCTATATCCCCCGCTAGGGAAAACGGTCAGATTCTTCAAACGCTCATTATAGCGACGTTCTGCTTCCGCTTGCTCTCCTGTCAGTTCCTCAATTTGTTTTAATAGGTCGAGATACTTAATGAAATGGGCACGCGCTTCTCTGAATTCGTCCTCTGTGGACGACGACTGCTCGCGAGTCAGGATCGATGTAAGCCCTTGAAAGAAAACTTGCCACTGATGAAAACGCAGTTCTTCGAGCTCACCGAGTGCCTCACTTTTCAAAAGCGCAATCTGGACCTCTTTACTCGGCTGTGCCGCCAGCCATACCTGAACCGGCGCGCTTATTGGTTCGGCAATAACTGGCGGGCTCTTGACCTCAGGGGATTTGGGCAATTCCTGTAATTTGTACAGTTCACCCTTGAGTTCGATCTTTGGGAGATCGATCTTTGGCCCTTGCCCAAATGTCACTTCCTGTATCGCAAAAAAACTACCTATAAAAAGAACTGGAAACATTAATCTTTGACTTAATAAGTTCATGAGACACCTCTTGATGTTTTCGTCTGTTTGTTTCGACTCATGATTCGTGGTCTAACGGCACGCTTGAGCAGAGCGGTTCAGCTCGCACGATCCAAGCTTGCAGGAATGTGAAGATCAGAAAAATTCAAGTGCTATCCAGGTTGAAGGTAAGCTCGTCTTACTAACCTTACCCCGCCACGTCGCTTATGCTTTAACTTTCTTCCTAACAGTTACCCCTTTAGCTGCCATTATTTTTATTTTTTTTGGCGGCCCATTAAGCTCATCCGTAAACCCCGTTCACCCCCCAAATAGCCACGCCCCTTTTTCTCATTTTGCGTGCGAGCCAGACTCTTTTTTTGCCAAATTTCTCATTTTACGTTTTGACCGCTTCACGGTCCTCGTCGCGTCGCAAGTCCATGAAAATGCCGCAAAAGTCGCACAAAAGTTTCGCCGCGTGCGCGTCTACTCTATTTCTCATTCTACTATCCCCCTCACAATGTGCAAATGGTAGCCCAGATGGTAGCCCAAAATAAAAATGGGGTTAGCCATAATAGCTAACCCCTTGATTTCTTTGGTGGGCCGTCGGAGACTCGAACTCCGAACCTAGTGATTAAGAGTCAACATCCCTGAGCTTCCAAACCTCCTCAAATTACTGGAAGCTACTGAAATCACTACATATCCAATTAGCAAGTCTTTTCCTATTCTTGCAAGTTTTAGCATATTCTGGAACCATTTCCACACACAGATTCACACACAGTAAAGCTGGTTTCCATGGGCTAGAGGTGTAGCGGAAACTTTTATCGCCACTAAGCGACCCCCTGTAGTTTAAAAACCGGTCCATTCGGTCCAATTGGACCACAACCGCAGCATTCCTGGCTTTCACGACAACTTTCCTGGACCGGTCAGCTTGGGCTAATGGGCCAGCACGTACTTTTCTGGGCCATGCTTGGCTGGTCAGTGAGCGTCGCCAGGATTGGGCCGCCCCACCTCACTTTGCCAAGAAGTCCAGCAAGACCTGATGAAACTGCTCCGGCGCCTCCAGATGTGGGATATGCCCGACCTCCGAAATCTCCACCAGCCGGCAATTAGGGATATCCTTGGCTGCCGCCTTGCTCAACAGATCGTAGCGACCTTTGTCTTGCAGGATCTCCTCGGGCACCCGCCCCCGCCCCACCGTAGTGCGGTCCTTCAGGCCAACAACCAGCAAAGTGGGCGCCTTGATTAAAGGAAATTCGTGCCGGACCGGCTGTTGGTAAATCATCTGGAAAGTAAGGGCCGCAGCCTTGGCGTAGCGGGGATATTCGCCGCTGAGCATCATCCGGCAACGGGTCTCCACAAAGGATTCGTACTCCGGTTTCCAGTGCACAAAATAGCGCTTGATAAAGGCCCGGTATTTATCGGGCGTCATCTTCATTTCAATGTCATAAAGCTGGTAGGTGGGCTGGGGTGGCACAAAGAAGCGATAGTCCTCCAGGCCAATGGGGTCCTCCAAGACCAGGCGGCTGGTGCGCTCCGGGTAGTTGCGGGCAAATCGCACTGCTAACATGCCGCCCATGGAGTGGCCCACGATTACGGCCTGCTTCACCTGCAGCTGATCGAGCAATTGGGCCGTGTTGGCCGCCAGCAGGTCAAAGCTGTAATCGATTTCCGGCTTGGTGGATTTACCGAAACCCAACTGGTCAGGGACAATTACCCGGTAGCCCGCAGCCGTCAGAGCTTTGATGGTGTTGTCCCAATAGCTGCCGTAAAAATTCTTCCCATGCAGCAAGACTGCGCCCCGATGGCCGTCCCAGCCTGGGGGGATCACGTCCATATAGGCCATTCGCAGTTGTTGTCCATCGATATTGAGGGTAAGAAATTGGACCGGGTAAGGATACGCATATTCATCCAGGGCAATGCCCAAGGGGGTTGAATAAGCCGGCGCCTGTTCCTGCCCGTCCCCGGGATTTGGAACTGTCAGTAGGATCAGACCTACCAATATTCCAAACAGACCATATAGGCGTCTCATTGCCGTCCTCCTTGTTTCAGGGTTTCCCGAGATCAGTTATGAAACCACCCTCTGAGCAAACCCTTCTCTCAGCAGCAAAAGAGCTTATGCCTATGGTAGTGTTTAAAAGATTTGGTGCAAGCGGTTAGAAGATTAATCTGAAGAAATGGATTGGAGTGCAGGCAGATATCCCTCCCGCACTCCAAGTTCTTCTATGGCAGAGCCACTCAGCTATCCCGCCTGCCGCCGGGGTCATGCCGTTGGCGCCAATAGCATCTAAACCGCCCCGGTCATGATCTTCCCGGCACGTTTTAATGAAGCCTGGAATAAGATCACTGCAGCTGAACCTCAAACCGCTTTGTTCCAGGACGTTCAGAAATCTGTCCAGGACTTCTTCAGTTGCATTGAAGTTTAGACTCACTTCTTCATCCGGCAGCCTATCATCCACCGAGACATACATCAGGATACAGTCGGTACTGCCCCGGTCTTCCAAGGTCCAGAGGTCATCCCAGGCTCGATATAGGAACCTGATGTCCTCCATGCTACCGACGCCGAACTCTAGCCGACAGATTGGAAATTTACTCACTTCAATCACCTCTCTTTGGGATTTTAGAATCCTAGCAAAGCCCAGGATGACGTAACTTTCCAGTCATTCAGGGCGCCCTGAACTCATTGGGGCGTACCTGACAAAAAAGGGGCGGCGAAAATTGCGCCGGCCCGCAACAACTGCATTGGTTTAACGAAAAGCATCCATCGCAACTGGTGGGCGAGATAGGCCTGTCCGGTTAAATTCTGCAGCTCTTAAATATGCAGGCCTTGCCCAGGTTCAGCTTGTGGATCGCCTCTTCCGCGACTTTAGGCCTCCCGACCAGGATTGCTGATAGCCGGGATGGGATTGTCGGTTGTGCAGGTTCAACCGCCAGCTTGGCCATTGGCGCCATATCCTTCGGGATGGATTCCATCTCATTTTGCGTTGTGCCATAGATTTACTCCTTGAAGTTTAACATGGATGCTTTTAGTTATGGGCCAAGCCCGCCATTGTTCCTTGACGGACCGGGCAATTCCATAACGCTGTTTAAGATTCCGGATTTTTTTCCATAGCCAGTAGTTCTTGGCCTGGGCTGTCTTTCCTGATCAGCTCTAAGTCTGTGGCCACAAACACCAGTTCGAGCGGCCTCTTTTTCTCCCAGGGTTCGTATTCGTAATGACCAATCGCACCTACCACGGCCACTCGATCCCCCCGATGGATGGAGCTTGTAGCGACTGCTGCCAAGTCTTTGGGGCAGCAGACTTAAACCAGTAGACGACATAATTGCAGACCTGTTCATCAGTCATGGCCTTGACCACGGCCTTGGCTTCAGCAAAGGCCTGGCGGAAGGGCATCGCCTGCCGTCTTTCGGCGGTCTCGATTGCGGTCACCACGCCCCGGTTGAAGCAAACCACGCCCTGACGGACATGGTTGAGAACAACTCCATAAGCCCACCGGCCTATCTTCTCGGCCTGGGCCTGAATCGTCGGCCAGTTATCCTTGAGCCAGTTGATCCCGGCCTTGACCTGAGAGCCCAGCCATGAGAAAGCATTTTTAATTCTGTTCAGCATTTTTATCACCACCTTTCATTGTGGAATTACGCCTGAGAAGGGCCGGGCCAGCTCCTCTCCCGTCATCAGAACGGGTACTGGTTGATCACGATTTATGGTATCGCAGCACATCCACCCCCCATGTTTAACGTCCGGTGATCCCGAACCAGGGGTTTATGGTTCCCAAACAAGGGTTCCCTGGCCATTGACACGGTCCGGACGGCAGGCGTTTTATTCGGTCAAGTTGCTGACCTCAGGAGTTGCCTGCAGCTCCACCCGATTTTTAGTTCTCCATGGCCTTCTTGACAGAAGACAACGGAAACTGGCCTCACGGACTTGGCCATATTCTTAACCCTGGACCAGCTGCAGTATGTAACGACCATACAGATACAGGGCACTGCTGCCCCCTCTTCCCCGGTCAGTACTAAGCGTCATGAAAGGGACCCGGGGGGCTCGCAGCAGAAAGTTGGGGCCCCTATTTGGGTCCCATCACCACCAGGAGCCCAAGCAGGATGTTTAAATTTCAGAGGCAAGGGGCGTTACGGAGGGGTACCTGGAAAACGGCTGTGTTATTTTCGACTCTGGAAATTTATTTTGGTTTCTGGATGACTAAGGGAAATGGTGTGCAGGTAAGAACGGTGGAGGTGAAAATAACCAACATCAAATAAGTTTATCGGCCCAAATTTCGACGGTAGCAGCTGGCCAATGGTCATGGCATGGGTTAGGTAACTTTGAAGCGTTTTGGGGGCCTGCTACTGCTTTTTATAGTTGTAGAACTTCCCAAGCTGAGAAAAAGTTTTTTGACGATATGGTAATCATATCAATATAGCTTCATGGATTTCATGAGGTGTTGAAAAAAGGGTAGTTAGCGGCACCCTCTTTGGAGGGATAGGCCACCGGAGATACCGACATTTTTACTTTTCCAAGTTAGGGTTAGGTGTCCATTTGCTTTTGTCAACGTAATCAACTTTGATAGAGCCATCCTTAAGGGCTACACTCGCCAATATCACCCAGGGGCTATCGTCTTTTGCGGGTTTCTCCTTACAGCAGGCTATCTCGAAGCTTTCACGAATCCTGGAGTATTCGCAGACTGCTTCCTCACAACCGCAATGGGCCGGCATGACTCGCACCGGCCGAATCATGCACTCGTGGTACCTGATGGCGATATACCGCGTCTCTTCAGAATTAATAGGGCTTGGATTGCGGATTATGCCGTCGCAATCTGAAGATGTCTCCTGAAAGGATTGCGATAGGTCCAGAGTCTGGGGCTCCCGGACATAGATCTCGTCCCCTTGCTGGGAAAGGGCAAATCCGCGATCGATTGTTACTATTTTGCCGTTAGAGTACGTAACAACCAATCCCGAGACCACCCCCCAGCCGTGCATTAACCGGTTGTGCGCCCGCAGTTTCTCACGGAAGTACTCCTGCTCCTGGATCATATCGTTGGCCGTTATGAGCTGCCGCGGGAAATAATTGACCCGCTCCATATCGGCCTTGTCAGGAAAATCAACAGCTCTTTCAACAGTAACGAATGAAGGTCCCATAAGTCACCTCTTACCCTTCTTTACGTGGAGATAAGTAAAACCAGCTCTCGAAATCCCCACCCTCGATGCCATCCCCTGAGGGAAATTCCCCTCTGAGAAAGTCCCCATCTACACAGGGTGGTTTCTTGCCTTCCTCACTTAGTTTCTTACCTAGTTCACCTCCCACTTCCAGAAAATTGCATTTTAGAATGACGCGGATAAGCGGAATTACTTCCAAAGCAAATTTATTAAAATAAGCTATGATAGCATTATATGTTATACGGAATTCTTCTTCTGGGATAAATGTTGCTGTGCTATCGGCCCCATAAGGGGTTATTGAGCCATAAACACGATATACCGCAATAGTTCCTAAAGGGTGTACGGGATAACCTTGACCTCCCAGGATTGGACATTCCATAGTTACAAGGAACCAAGTATTTTCATGAGCGGGATTAACTGAAGTTTGAATCACCTTGTCAAATTGAATCACCTTGTCAAATTGAATCACCTTGTCAAATTTCACTACCAGCCCCTCCATGAACTTATCGATATTGAGAGGTTTATTATAAATGTCAAGATTCGTATTATGTAGCCAATTTGTTTCTATTATGTGGGCGAGATTTGGATCAACTTCGACACCAGGGCCTGGGGGGCCCTGCAGGCCATCCTCTCCGTCTTGCCCATCATGGCCATCTATTCCTGGAGGCCCCTGCAACTTGCTGGGCTCGGTTAGACAAAGCAGCAGGTCAAGCAGTTCGCTGTTGCTGCACAGGTCGGTCCGGAAAGAGCACATGTCAATTGATCTGATGTTTGCACCTTGCAAAGTCACTTCCGCCAAGATTACATACGGACTCTCTTCCAGGACTGGGCATGAGGCAGATGAAAACACCTCTTTACATAAAGAAGATCGTCTGTTGTCCGCTGGCTTTGTTTCAAAAGGCGGTCGCACGCCGAACGGGTCAATTTCAACAGACGGTGGCCTCCCGATCAAATGTTTAATTCCAGGAGACTTGAGCAGTCCCTCACATTCTGTTTCAATTATGGATTTTTTTCGGAGGTAACCTCGCCCGTCTTTCTTTACCAGCAAATAGAAGCTTTCCACCACGGTCCCAGGTTTACAATGCTCCTGGGTATTGCAGTCCTCCACCAGGGTCGGCATGAAGTCCGCAGCGCATTCGCGATAGGCCAGGCAGATGTACACGGCATGGTCGGTCTCATCTTTGGGATCTTTGGTAAGCGGCTCCCCCTGCGGCTGGCCGCAATCATCCGTTAATTGCCAGGGATCGATGCAGACCGCCTCGGGCACAATGATCTCCCGGCCCAGGGCATCGATGGCCACCCCGGGTTCCACGCAAACTTCCTTCCCCTTGGCAGTAACGTTCAGACCGCACAGGATACCCTCTCCGAGGCTAAGCCGGTTCAGCAGCCAGCGCTTGCGGTTGAAATAGGACTGCTCCATCTGAAAATGGAACTCGTCCATCAGTTTGCCATAAAAATATTTGTTCCGCCGCGGCGGGATTAATTTAGCCAGCCGGCGCCAGTAATCGTCTTTGCTCATCATGGTCTCCTCTCAGTCCAAAATGGTGTACTGACCGATATGCGATCGTTGGCCCACCCGGCCGAATTTCCCTTCATCCTTGTCATCGCCAAGATAGGATTCCAACCCCAGCAGGGCGCCGCCCAGGTCCATCGCTTCCGGCGGCCCGGCGATGATGCTGTCGATGCCGATCCGTGCCTGGAAGCCCACCCGCAGCCGCGGCTTTAGAAGGCACAGGTGAAAATCGGTGTGCGCCGGTTTCTCGGCTTCGATAACGCTCTTGAGCTTCTCGCGCCGGGAAGCTTCGGGCGCCTCTGCTGCCGGTATTAAGACGGTAAACAGGTGCGCGGTGTCGCTGAACAGGGGCTGGCCGTATTGGGAGGCCCCCAGGGGACCGCTCTCCCCGACCACGGTCTGCCCGACGATAACTGTCTCAGTACCGGCGGGATCTTGAGACTCGGGCTCAAGATTCGCCCATTCGTCCCAGACCGCATAGAGCCGATTTGTGGGAATAACTTCCTTAGCCTGGCTGCGGCTCGACCAGGATAGCATGACATCCCAATGGCTTCCGGAGCAGTCCAGCCGGATGGAATACCAGCGGCCGGCCGTCAGGGCAATTGTGCCACTCTGTTCATTCTGATTTTGGTAAACCCGGGTATCGACCAGTTTGCGGCCATCCACCCACAGGCAGACACGGTTAGCGGATGAAGTGTAAAAGGTATACAACTCTGAAAAGCGCGGTTGTACCTGGCCAGTCCAGCGGACGGAAAAAACCGGAACATCGGCTGACGTAAACGGCAGGTTATAGGCCGAGGCATCCACCATCTTATCCGTGCGCGTCTTCCTCAATTGATCAAAATTAGGGCCTTGATAGTATTCACCCCACAGCCCTTCATACTCCTGATCAGTGGGGGTAAAGCCGGGAACGATCATCCCGTCCGGCAGGGCCGCAGCCAGTCCGGTGTTACACCCCAGCCACGAATTATGCTCCAGTTGCCAGATATGCCGCTCCCGGAAGGCTTCAAAGAGGTGGGGCCGAACGCCGGTATACAGGTGGATGAAATCTTTCAGTCCGTGCAGCGTGCCCCGGCGGGAGTAAAGCTCCATCACCTTTTTAAGCACCGACCGCTTTCCATCGATGTCCATGTCACGCGGCAGATCGAAGGCCAGCCACCGGGCGAGCCAGGGAAGGAGGCTTTCGGGGGTGTGGGCTGGGTCGAAGAGCTGGTGTATATCATCCAGAGTCAGTTCCCAGTCCTGCAGTTGGGAACGGAACAGGGCCAGCCAGGCTTCCAGGAAACCGTCGGGGGCATCGTCCCGGCGATAGATGGCGGGCAGGTAATCGAGATAGCTCTTGCCGGTGGTTTCGGCCTGCACCTGGTGAAGACGCGGGCTCAGGCGTTGATCATCGCTGTGCAGGACTACCCGCAGCCAGAGATAACGCGCCGGCATCTGGTTGCCGCCGGTACGGGGATAGGGGCGCAGCAGCATGTCTAGAGAGGGTGCCGGATGCCAATCTCTTTCGGCCGGGGGCATATCCTGCTTATCTGAAAAATAGGTCTGAAAACCCACCTCCGTGCCTGGGAGTGCTTCAGCCTGGATGACTACCCGTTCCCATTCAGATTGCTCGCCGGCGTCCAGGGGTCCTACCTCCAGGGTTCCGGAGTCGACGCAGGCGGCATCAGCGTCAAAACGATAGTATTTAGCTCCGGCTCCAGGCTTGATAAACAAGGTCCCATCTTCACCAACGGCCATGGCGGCCACCGGGCCCCGATAGCCGGGGAGGGTGCCGATATATGCTTCCGATAGGCAATCGTAGACCCAGATATGGCCGCTGTCGGCATCGGCGACGTACAGCCGGTCACGGTAAGCTGCCAGGGCCCGGGGGTGAGCCGGCCCATCCGGGCCTGGCTGCAACATTTTGGAGAACGAGCCGGTTTGGTTGAAGCGCAGGACCTGAGGCAATTGCTCATCCGTGAGGAAAAGGGCGTCTCCAGAGCCGATAGCGATACAGATCGGAGAAACAAAATGAGGTTGATCAGCCAGAGCGGCGTTATAGGCATCATCCGCCTGTCCCGAAGCACTAAAACGCCTTACTCTGCCGCCGTCGAGCCCATAAACCCGGCCCCGACTGTCGACGGTGAGGCAGGTGGGAGCCTGGAAACCATCTTCCCAGATATCCACCAACTCCAGGGTGGGCAGCCGGAATACCTGGATCCGCTTGTTGCCGCCATCGGCGACATGCAATTTGCCTGACCCGACTGCCAGGCCCCGGGGAGAGCGGAATAGGCCAGGGGCGTCATTGATGCAGCTCCTCCCGGCCAATTCCGCTTCAGCATGATCACACTTGAGGTCAAGGCGGATGACCCGGTCACTGCCGGTATCGGCGAGGTAAAGGTAATTTTTCGGACCCACAGCCAGCCCTGACGACTCCACCGCAAACTGCCCCGGAGGGGGGCCTGTCGGAGCAAGCAGGATCGGCTGCCCGTCGGCCGTTCCGGGAAGACGGCTCAGAGCGAAGGCGCCGTCCGGTTCCGGCTGCAGCCCCACCGTGCTGACGCCCTCCCAGTCCCTGCCGTCCCGCAGGATGGCATAGCGCACCGGCTGGTCAGTCATGGTTACTCCACATAGAGGTTGTAGAGAATTTTGCCGCCACTGTCATTCGGATCTTCGACTGTATCTTCAACATAAAGGGCAATAACATACTCGCCGCCATCTGATTCATCAAAGGAAAGACCGGTAAGGAAATCGAGTCTGATGGGCCCGGTTCCATTGGTAACCAGGGGATGGCCGGCATTGCTGTCGCCAAGGGTTATTTTTATTGCCGGATCTGTGCTTTTCCAATTGACTGGATCTCTATCAGCCAATTGTTGCAAAATATCATCCGTACGATTTTTAGGGTCTTTCGTAGGATCATATTTATCAATGGCGATCTTCAAATTCTTAATATAGGTGAGTGCCATTGCTGCCCCGGTACGAGCATCTAAATCGCATCCAGCATTTCCCAAGGCGATATTCACTGATGGGTGGGTGTGTGCAAGATTTGAGTCATTTTCTACCGGCCCTGTATTATTTAGTGTCAAAGAGTGGGTATGCTGACCCCCATAAATTCGGCCTCCAGACCAATGTATCATGTCATTTTTCGCCCCACCATACGCTGACATATTGAACTTTAGGGGCGGGCTATCCGATGGTGCTTTTGAATAATCTGCAGTAAACATGTGTGTGTGTCCTTTCCCATTAGTTAACGTATCAAGAGGTCCAAGTTCGTTATCATCTTTATCTTTGGCATGTTCTTTTTCGTCTAGGGCTTTGAAGTCGTTGAGTTCATCAGCACGGTAATTTTCCTGGTCCATAATAACACTTTTAATAATGTCCGTGGGATTGCCAGGGGTTTCAGGATTTTGGTAAACTAACATATGAGAATGATTATAAAATTCAACATTGTTCCCGAGAATCGGAGCACTTATTTCTTTTATGTTTCTATTGTCACTCAGATTATGATCATGGTTTCCCAACTCCGTATAAAACAATGTCGAAAAACATTCTGCCCGCAAATACAGCGTCACCGCATGCGGCTGTCGCCCGCGAATATGAAAATAAATCCGGCCGGGATTGTTCTTATCAATATGCCGCTCCCCTTCCAGGGCATACTGGTTGACCTTGGAGGCTGAGGCCGCGCCGATATATCGGCGCACAGAAGTATCGAGCACTTTAATAACACTGCAATTTTTCGAGTCCACGGTAACCATGGCCAGCACGATCTTGCCGCTGCTGTCAGGGGGAATTTCCGGATAGAATCCCAGCACCGGCTCGGCCACAATCCGGGCGGGCCCGCCCCAGGCCGGGCGGTTGCCGGTTCCCCCCCCGGGCTGGGGGCGAACCAGGCAAGAACCTGATGCCTCTGCAGTCTTTTCTTCGTGGTATTGGATACACAGGTATCCGGTGAAATCTTCGTATAAACAAGCTGGTTGGATCTGAGGCCTGTGCTCGTCCAGGAGAATGATTTCCCGCCCCTCGTTATCTATTGCCAACCCAGGGCCGACTACAATAACATCTTTGTCTTCCTTGTCCTTTTCCACTCGCACCGTCAAACCCTGGGCAATTCCCCCGGTCGAATACAGGGACTTGTTGAGCCAGCGCCGGACCCGGATATGGTATTCCTGTTCGAGTTTCAGGTCGGCCGCCTCCAGACGCTGGCCGTTGTAATAGTTGAGACGCTCCAGGGGCTTTTCGCTCATGATCATCCACTCCTTTTCAGGACCGTTATCTGGTGCGGACCGGAGGCCACCAGGGCATGCCGGCAGATTCCAATATTCCCACAACGGCCCGCGGGCTTATCTTCCCGCTGCAGGGTGACCTGGTCCACGTACAGTACCCCGGGCAGGCTGTTCAACAGGGCCATGACCTCAGAACGGTACACATCCCTACCCACCGGCCAGCCCGTGCCGTCGGCGCCGCCTTGCAGGGGATGGAAAAAGGCATCCAGGGCCGCCCGGGCCTTGCCAGCCATCTGAGCCTCAGTCACCCCCGGCTCAACCGTCAAACGGGCCTGGACCCGAACCGCGGTGTACCGGGGGGCAATGACATGAACCTCCGTGGTGACCAGGCGCCGGCGCTCCAGGTAGCAGGCTATGGCCCGGAGCATCTCCGGGCTGGGGGTGGGTTGGGCACCCGGCCCGTCCGGTACGACCACCACCGTTACTGCTCCCAGGGTGGGCAGGTACGGCAGCTCAGGGTCATAATCCACCAGGGCAAAGGCCCGGGCCACCGGCACTCCCGGGGTGGCCAGGGCTAGAGTCTCAAAATCGCCCAGGGTGATGGCTCGCTTGATGGAAGCCAGGGATTGCACCGCCCGGGCCTTGGTATCTGCTAAGGATTCGGCCTCGGCGCCGCCGAGGGCCGGAAAGGGTTGGCTGATTGATACCGTCTCTTTTATGGCCTCCCAGTTTGCGATGAGGGCCGAATTATCCAGACAATGCCTCAAGGCGCCGGCTGCCACGTTGCCGGCCAGGCCGCCGCCCACCTGGTAGGTTATGGTTATCTGGGCGTCGGCTGGGGGTACGCGGCCATGCCGGCCGTCTCCGAAGGTTATTTCGCCGGTTTCCGGGGACAGGACATAGATGCGATCATGGGGCCCCGCCCGGTCCCAATACAGGGCCTCGCGCCAAGTTCCGTCGCTTTTGCCGTTCAGGGTAACTTCTACTTGCGTGCTCCCCGGCACCACGGGTTTATGGAGCAACGGCACAACCTGGCCGGCGTTCCCCGTGCTCCGAAAAGGTTTGGGTTCGGCTACATCCACCGCCTGCCTGGCTTTCACGACGTTGAGGGCAATATGAGAAATCTGAGGCGGCGATTCGTAGGCCCCGCTTTTTAACCGGCACCTGATGAAAAAATAACGGTGGTCAAGAGCTTTGATAGTAGTGCCGCCCTTTTGCTGATCTTTAGAAGCGATAAAGCGCACCGGGCCGCTCAGGGTAAGCCCCCGGGTTTCATCAACCACGCCGGTTAAGGGCTCCCAGGGGTCGGAACCAGCATAATATTCCCAGACCGTGGCTGTGCTATAGTGCTGTTTCCAGTTCGGGATACGCTGGGTTGGGCCGGATTCCGTATCTTCCGAGGCCTCCACAATTGCCGCTTCCTGTTCGGCAATCAAGCGCTTGCGAGCCAGCCGGTCGGCCTCAGCCTGACCCACCCAGACATACAGGCTAATCTGTGGCGGTGCGTCACCTAATGGCTGGTTAAGTCCCAGGAGTGGCTGGTCAAATCCCAGGTACAAAGCATTATCTACCGCCGGTGCAGGTCCAAAGGGGAAAAAACGTTTTCCAGGATGATCGTTGGCCTCGAAACAATCAATCAGAGAGCCAACCGGACCGGCCAGGATAGATCTCAAGGTGGCCGGAGAGATATTGATTGCCTGAGCCGTCTGAAAAGTAAGGCCGGAGGCGCCGTCGCCAGCCTGCAACCCTTTGGGGAGGCTGAGCATCGTTCCGGGAGACTTCAAACTGAAAGTAAGCCTGACTTCAGCCGCATGCAGAGGCCGGGGTTCGATGCCCAAGAGGCGCAGGAAGTTCCGGTAGGTCGCCCCGGAAATTCTATCCAGGCGATAGAGGTCCAACTCTACGAGCCAAGCAAACAGCTCCAGGAGGGTAATGCCGGGATCGTGGACATTATGATCGGTCCAATCCGGCGTATACCTGGGAATGAGGGCACGCGCCTCAGCGACCAACTGCTCGAAGGTCCGGTCATCAAGTCTGGGCAAAGAGATGGGCATAGTTAACCCTCTCCCAGAACCAGTTTGAGTTCATGGGTGCCGGAGGATACCAGTTTGCCGGCCGCTATCGGTACAGATTCCCCACATATCTGCTCATCCAGACTGAGGATGATTTCCCTGCCATAGTCCACCCCGGGAGTGGTCTCAATAACCCGGGCGATCTGGGAAAGGTAAACTGGTTCTCCAAAATCCCATCCCTGACCGGTCAGGCCGCCGATCAGAGGATGCAGAAAACTGTTGAGACTGCTGCGCACCCGGGCCTCCACCAAGGCAGCTTCGTACGGATCATGCGGAATGATCTCCGCCCTGACACTGAGGAGTTCATAGGTCGGACCGATGACCCGGACATGCTGCGCCACCGTGGCCGGTACTCGTTTGGCGACGTAATCGCAGACCCGGCGCTGTAATTCCACAGCAGGCTGGGGCCGAAGTTCCTGGCTAAATGGCACAACCAGCAGGGTAATCCAGCCGCGCTGGGCAAAGCCGTCCCTCCCGGTCAGCGGCAGACAACGGACCCGGGCCAGGTCCGGGGAGGCCTCCCGGGCAAGCCACTCAACATCCCGGGCCGAGACCGCCCGACCGGCGTGTCTGATCAGCTCCGGTCCCCGGATTTTCACGGTCAGGTCAGCTTCACTATCAGCTCCTCCCGATGCCGGCACCGGATTGGCCGCGGCCATGAGGTAGGGTAGTGCTGTCCGCAGTTCAGAGATCGCTGCGGCCGGCACGTTGCCTCTCACGCCTCCGCCGCTGCTATAAGACGCATACACCCGGCAGCCGGCCGGTGGGATCAATCCCTGCCGCCCATCACCGAAGCGGATCAGTCCTGTGGCCCGATCCACCACATAATGTCGGTCGTTTGGCTTGGAGCTGTAAAGGTGGGGTTGAGGGTGCCAACGGACCCGTACCGTGGTCATTCCTGTGGCGGGGTCCCTGACCAAACGTAAGTTTTCCGGCGCAACTTCTTGCATGGAGATCTGCCAACTGTCGCCACGACCGGACCACTCCGGAATTTCCACCACTTCTCCCTCAAGTACCGGGGCATGTCGGCAGCTCAAGGTCTGATGGGGATTGCCAGCGCTCGTGCCCAGCAATTCCCGATCATAGAAATCACGCTGCGCGGCCCAGACCGCATTGAGCCAGACCCCTTGAAGGGCGGCCGGGGATGGTTCTTCGCCCTGTTTCAGGCGGGCGCGCAGGCGAAACAGTTCTCCGCCCAGTCCCGGCGCGGCCACGGCGTCTTGCGGTCCGATGAACTGGATCATGCCGCGACGCTGGAATCCCAGGGTTTCGTCCAGCACGCCAAGTTCCTGCCACCCGTCTGCTGCAAAATATTCCCAGATGAAGGGAGAACTTCCGGCAGCGCCGCTCTCGGAGACTTCCTGAGCTATATCCACATACAGGCTGACCAAGCCCACCGGCAAGGGAAGATCGAACCCGAAATGGACCGTGGGCCTGGTATCCGAGACGGGCAGAAAGGGTTTGAAGGTCTGATCGGGCCAGCGGCAGGCTTCGGTGAGGTCGGTGAAGACGAAATCATTATAAGACAGGCAATGATTCAGTGCCTCCGGGTCGGTCACATAGGAAAAGCCGAGGGTGAGTTTTGAAATTATAGGAGGATTGAGATTTTTCTCTTCAAATTTAGTAGTCATTTTTTCTGGATTGTCTACCACTACCCGCAGGGGATGCCCATAAGGGTCATCCCCTCCTAATATCCGCACCCGCAGCCAAAAATTCCTCACGCCGTTTACTTCGGTTTCACACCAATCCGGTGGTGATCTAAAAGAAACAACGTCAACAGCCTTGTTGAATTGGCAATTTATAGCAAAAGCTTGCCATGCCATTCCGTTGTAGTATTCCCAACTTATGTCTGGGGTGCCAACCACTGTAATTCCAGACGACAGCGTAATAGTAACGCCTATATTAGCTCCCTGCCGCTGAAAGACTTCCCGGCTGGCCAGATAAAAGGTGCTGTAACGCACAGGCTGCTGCCCGAATGGGTAAAAGTCTTTGCTGATATCCAAGGAGACCGCATCGGCAAAGGCAGCTTCCGGAAGAAGACCGCTCTGGTTGAAATTCAGCCGGGCGCTGATGTCGTTCATGATGGGGATGGTCCGCTTCCCCCCCGTCCCTTCCGGCAGAAGCGGGGTGGTGAGGTGCCCGCGTAACCAGTAGGTGGTGCGGCCATGGATCGTTTCCTGCTTGGCACTAGGGCCGCACTGGCGGCGCAAGGCGACCTGGCCATCCCTGGTAAAGCCCCTGGTGGTATCATCCTGTTCCAGGTAATTCAGAGCAAGCCAGCCCGACTGGCTGAGATACTCCCACTGCACCTGCATGGGCTCGGGAGCTGGCGTCTCTAAAGTGAAATACAGCAGGACCGTGATATATCCGGCCAAATTGAATAGTTGGTCATGGCCGAGGTAGATGATATGCCCGGTGAGATCCATGTCCTCGAAGAGGCTAAATCCCTGGATCAGGCGCGCGGTATGGTCGGCAAACTCATCCCGGCCGGGATCAATGCTATACAGGGCCGCAAGTTTGCCTCGGTACAGGGCCACGGTTTTTTCGGTAACAAATAGAATGGGCTGGGGTGTTGCAGACCCATCCCCACCTGGGGCCAGAGACGGGGCTGCCGGCGGCGGAGTGGCTGCTACCCGGCTGAAGGCCGGAAGCGACACATTCACCGGGGCATTGTCCATGAGCGTGAACACTAAAGGCGCCCGGGCTGACTGGGCGGGCGATTTATGCATCCCGAGCATGTCAAGGAAAGCCAAAAGACTCCGATCCGGGACCTGAGCCAAGGCTCCTGCGAGGGTTTCGGTGTAGTGGGATAATATCTTCATGAGCGCCAGGGCGCTCGACCCTTCGGCCGGTAACCATTCAGGTACATACCCGGGAAGGTTTTGCAGAATTTTTTCCAGAGCAGCTGCCTGAGGGCCAGGGCCCATTATCTTTTGCTTCCCGGTCACTATCTGGCCTCCTGCAGATAGAAGGGGTAAACCAGGTTGTAGAAGACGTTAGTGCGGCGCACCTGGTATACAATCTCGATGTTGACCCGGTTTCGGGCGGTGCCGTCAACCGTCACCTTGACCTCCTGAACCTGAATGCGGGGCTCCCAAGTGATCAGGGCTTCCTGCACCCGGTGCTTGATGAGCGCCATGGTAGTGGTGTTGAGAGGCTCAAAGACCAAGGCCCGCAGGCCGGCGCCAAAGTCGGGGCGCATCACCCGCTCTCCCCGGTCCGTCTCGAGGATAATCCGGATTGCTTGGCGGATGTCTTCTTCATAGGCAGCCAGGGAGATGTCACTCTTGTCCTGGCTCGGTTGCACCGGGAAAAACCATCCCTGCCCCAGAAATGTCTTTTCCTGCGGGTCCGGCATCTTCAGCCTCCGATGATGACATTAAAGGCCCCGGCCACAATGGGGGAGCCGCAGCCAGCGGTGTCCCCCACCCGGGCTGCCGGCAGCCCCCCGATGAATACGGTAGCGCTTCCTTTGATAATGGGGGTCGGCGGGTGCGGGGGCGGGGGCACGAATGAGCAGGTATGTAGATCACCTACCACTGCTGCCGGTTTACCGCCTATGAGCACGGTCGCGATGCCGGGCCCGGTGATAATGCCGGGATGTCCTGTCGGGTCACCTACACGCGCTGCCGGTGGCATTTTCTTTTCCTTCTGCCCTACCTAATTGATCTTAACCGTGGCTCCCTCTATCTGGCAGAGGTTGCCGCCATTGATACTCGTTGCTGCGCTTCCCTTGAATTCCAGGTTGGTGCCGTTAATGCTAATTTTCGGAGCTTTAATATCAATGCTGACGTCTGCCTGGAGAGTAATTTTCCCCGAGGTCTCAAGCTTTACCGAAGCTGTCTTTTGTGTCGTGGTAATCTCTACTGTCTCCTGGCCCATCACTATCTTCTGCCCGGTCGAGCTGGTGATCGAGATGGTCTGTTCAGACTCGTCAAAGATCAATTCGTGCCCCAGACGCGTCCGAATGATGCGTTTGTTGACCGCGTCCTGGGAAGATTTTGATGGCGGACTGTCCTGCCCGTTCCAAAGACAGCCGATAACACAAGGGGCAGCAATATTGCCATTGACAAAAGCCACCAGCACTTCATCTCCTGTTTGAGGGATGAAGTAACTACCGCAGTCATTCCCTGCCATGAGCACAGCGACCCTGGCCCACGGCTCGACCCCGGGTAGCCAGGGAAAGTGCAACTGCACCCTGCCTTGATTCGAGCTATCAAGGTTATCGATCACCTGAGCTACCGCAACTCCGTAGATGCGGCGATCGGTGTCGGGTACCTCTTTCGCGGCGGTATCGATCAACCCTTGATTCATCGTTCCACCTCAGGATGATACGCGGATAGGAACCGCTCCCTGTTCATGGAGCGGGATGGATCCGAACCATATTTCTTTGCAGACTTCAAAACTTGACCGGTAACCACCGCTGTCAATAGTGTGCGTTGCTGACGTTACCCGATACAGCCCGCTGAATTTCTCTCCCAAGCCCTCCAGGCGCAAGACTTTTCCAGGAATCATGCGGGGGTTGCCCACGGTACTCCCTGAACCGGTTAGGCGTTTGTTAAGTAATGGAATGAGCTTGCCGAGAATCACCCGGGGGGCAGTGGCCAGAGTCAACTGTTCGTCCACCAGGGTCCAGCTGGACTCAGGCGATGATTCCTCCAGGGATTTCTCTTTCTTTGGG
This sequence comes from Desulfobaccales bacterium, assembly GCA_041648175.1. Classification (NCBI taxonomy): domain Bacteria; kingdom Pseudomonadati; phylum Thermodesulfobacteriota; class Desulfobaccia; order Desulfobaccales; species Desulfobaccales bacterium. The sequence continues at coordinate 142,098 of JBAZPO010000007.1, forward strand.
GGAGATGTTCCACTTCCTTGATCTTTCTCCCTGGATGCTGCAAGCGCCTCGGGCGTCTGGGACATACTGCCCGGAAGGCCGAAGCCGGAGGTAATTCCCAGTTCAAGTTCCTGTCTGTCCCAGTTATAGGATACATTGATGGTGAATTCAGTCTTAATGGAGGACAGCCAAATGGTAGCTGAAATACCGGCGATCTGGCCCACATTGCTCAGACGCGGCGAGAAATCGATGAGTGATTGTCCATACCTCAGCGTCACGTCAGGGCTTAGGTGATCTAGTGGCGACATGAAACGGAGTTTGTAGCCGCTGAACTCACCTGAGTGATCAATCATCATCTCCCAGCCATTCTCAGCCGCAATCCGCCTCAGGAAATCAAAATCACTTTCGCTTGCCTGTTTTCGAATAATTTTTTGGGTCTCTTCGGCATCATCCCAGGCGGCGTAGGTGGCCGCACCACCGAGCAGGACTGCCAGGGCAGCCCCAATGGGGTCGGTTACGGGGAGTAGTCCGTGTTCCAAGGAGACCATCCCCAGCACGCCCACATCGGGTATCGGGCGATTCCCATATGAACCAACCGGGATGGCAAACCAGCGGGCCTTTCTGCCCCTCTGGAGGCGGAGCCGGCGGTCCTGTGCCGCCACCGTGAGTGTTGGCGTGCCGCTTGCCGGAAAACTGGCGTTTTGACTGACGATCTCTCCCGCAAAGAGCTGCGTCAGCGGATCAGGCGCATAACCCATCGACAGAACCAAGCTCTTGTCCATGACCAACAGCGGGTGATCTAGCCAGCGGAGATTTTCATTCACCAATGTCAATTCGACCCGATCAGCCGCATCAAGGCTGGACTGAAAAGTGACGCTGCTGATAGAGGCGCGCAACTCCGATGGGATCGGCAGATTATTTATTACTACCTTGAATTCGGGGGCATAAAGTAAGTTCGCCATTATTGGTAGGTTTCTCCGGTCTCAGGGTCCCGGAAGGGCAACTGGGGAATAATCAGCTGAGTTCCGGGGGCCAGGCAGCGCGGGTCATCCAGGCCGTTACGCAAAGCTATGGGCCGCCACAGCTTGGGGTTACCGAAGGTGCGCCAGGCAATGGAACTGATGGTTTCTCCCTCTTCGACCATATGAAGCTTTGAGTAATCGGAAGTCTCTCGCTTAATTTCTTTGGCCTCAAGATCGATATTGCAAAATTCATTGAAGGTAACCTGGACGCGGGCTCTGACTGGTGTGCCGTCTGGGAGGAACATCGTGAAGCGTTGGCTGGCGCGGGCCAGGACGCAGGTAAACGACAGAGACGCCCAGGTAAAGAGAAGCGTAGGAGGGGCATGAGTGGTGGGGTCGATATCCATGAGCCTGGTGATTTTTGACAACTGCTGGCGCACATCCTCCCCGGCCCGGTTGATCACCCGGCTGGCTTCCCGGTGCTCTTCGTATGTATCTATGAACAATTCCATTTCCAGTGTCTGCATATTGCCATGCACGAATTGAATGATGGGCGCCCTGAGCCCGGGCACGGCAATTTGGGCAAAGTTGTTGTCCCGATTAACCGTATATTCTTCGGGATTGAACATCACATGGATTTCTTCTTCTGTGACATTATTCTTAATGACTGAAATGACTGCCCTTTCCAGTGCCATGTTACGGCCTCCCCAACCGTTCGCGCTGGGCGGCGATCCGGCGGTCGATGGCTTGAATTACCTGTTCAGTCAGATGATTCAGATCCAGGGAAGCCTCGGATGAGCTTCGTGCCCTCTGAGGTTCCTGCGGCTTTTTCCGCCGATACAAGGGCCCCTGGTCTTCTTCAGTCCTGGACAGGCGCCAGTCAGGCCCTGCCGGCAATAATCGCCGGAAGATTCTTGGCATTGTCTGGTATTCTGTTTCGTCCAGCACCCTTGGCCGATTTGCCGGTGCCTCGGGATGGGTGGTTCTTCTTCCCCTGAAATACTGCATTCCGGGAGGCAGTTCGACCCTCTCAAAACGAGGCTCCGGGAGGCGAACTATGTCCCCGGGTGCCCTCGCAGCCAGATGACGGACTGATATCTGCTTAATAAACCTTTCCAGGATTTCCTTCTCTACCAGAGACCTTAGGTGCGGCAAGGGACGATCAGAGGAAGATGTCGAACCAAGATGCCACTGGAGCAGGGCAAAACGTAACCGGGGCGCAATGTGGAAATTAAGGAAATGGTAGCTGGCTTCACCTCGGTCAGGCAGCCTGAACACCAGAGCGGTCATGGGCCAGGGTTGGTGGAAGTGCACATAACGGCCGATGATGCCACGGACAAAATCTGCTGCCCGGTTGCATGCAGCGATCCTGCGGACTATAGGCCTCCATGGTGCGGTTATGCTCATCTCTGGAGAAGTTATCGTGCCCATTCTCTCTGGCCTATTCTGTGGTGTTCACCCTTTGATTTATCCTCGATATCTCTTCCACCCATCGGCGTCTATCGCTATGCTCGAGGTTAAGGATGACCTCGGGCGACCAGTGGAAATGATAGGCGATAAAGGCTACCTCCTCGTACAGCTCTTTGAGGGGGTAGCCTATGACCCCCCCGGGCTGTTCAAACTCACTTCGAACTGATGCGCACACTTCGGGCAGACGGCCTCAAGTGTGGGTTTTCCCCTGCTGTTGATTTGATTGTAGAGTGCCTGCAAGTAAGCCAGGTCAGCCACATAAAGATTTTCGATGACCTGCGTGGTCATGGGGGTCACTGATCCTAATTTGGCTATCACCCGGGAAAGGAGAATTATAACCAGGTATGCCTGGTTTGCCTGTACTCGCGGGTCCTTCAGGGGGAGGATTTCATCTGCGGCGGTGGCTAGGCGCATAACCCCTTTCTGGTGCAGGTTCCCCTCCGAGTCCACATAGCCCAGGGGTAGGGTGAATTCAAATTCCGTTTGCAGCATGACTATTTCACCCTTTCGACCTTCTCATGGGCCAACTCCAGAGTTTCGATGGCCACATCATTGCCTTCAGCGGTTAAGTTGGGGCTGTCGTATTTACTGGGCCAGGCGTCGGTAAAATTCCACCGGGCCACTTCGACACCCTGTCGGTCCAGGCAAATAATGGAGCCGCTCTTCCGTTGGACGTTTCCCAAGATAGCCTGGCGGTGCCAATTATACAGCTCCATATCGTCCGTTATCCCCCATTTGAGGACAATATTGCTGTACTTGGTGAGACCGGGGAGCTTTCGCATCGTCGTGTTTTCTCCGCCCTCCCGGTGTTCCACCACGTCGATGGTGGAGTCGAACCCCGAGACCTCGTGAAAGGCGGCGCGTATAATGCCATCAATCTCCACCATGAAATTGAAATTCATGAATGGGTCTATTCGTCTTCCCGTTACCATGGTGTTATCCTCTCCGGGTTACGATTCGGTGACTTCCGAGCCACCCTCCCAGATGCCGATGTGCAAAATGATAAATTCCGCCGGATAGGTGGGGCGCACGCCCACCTCAATGTTCAGCCGTCCCAGAGCCTGTTCGGCAAAAGGATTTAGCGCTTCGTCAATCCGGACATAAAAAGCCTTGTCCGCGGTTTCCCCGAACAATGCCCCGCTCCGCCAGACGCGGGTGAGGAAGTCGGAAATGGAACGCTTTAATTTTTCCCAGAGCTGCAAATTATTAGGCTTGAAGAGGGCCCAGCGAATTCCTTCTTTTATGGACTCCTCGATGAAAAGCAGGAGACGGCGGATATTGACATACTGCCAGTTGCGGTCTTGAGTGGTGATGGTCCTGGCCCCCCAGACCACGGTGCCTTGACCACGGAAAACCCGCAGCGCGTTGACCCCGTAATTGATGTTGAGGGGACCTTGTTCTGCATCGGTGAGAAGGCGCTCCAGGCCCACGGCTCCGCGGATATTGGTATTGGCCGGGGCCTTATGCACCCCTTCCCGGGCATCAGTCCGGGCATAGACGCCGGCCAGGTGCCCCGAGGGAGGCCAGAGTTCTAACCCCCCGGTTACGGGATTAATAACCTGGATCCAGGGGTAATACAGGGCCGCGAAGCCAAACTCGGAAGCCAGGCCATCACTCTGTTTCCTGATGCCTTTGTCCAGCCCGGCCTTGGGCTCTGAATCTAAAATGCCAAAGCGGTCCCACATCGTTTCACAGTGGTCGATCACCGCTTTCTGCACATTCTGGCCCGTGAAGCCCGGGACGCAGACCAGGGCCACTTCATCATAAGGTTTAAGCAAATCCAGATATTGTTCCGGCTTCCCCTTGATTAAACCCTGCGCTGCATTCCGATCATCAGCAGCACCGTCAGCCAGATTGTAGAGCTTAGCCACCGGCCTGAGATCCGCCGGCAAAGGTGAAGGCGGATCTGCAGACTCTTCGAGGCTCACCAGTTGAGAGGCCACCACCTGCTGCCAAAAATAGGGGTGAGCCCGGTTCATGGAAAGTTGCGCAAAGGATTCGACAATTTTTTTTGGATTGCTCGTGTCCCGGATGATCAGATCGAATTCCAGGGAGCCGACCGTCGGCGGGACGGCGGCATTTTCCAAGGAATATGTATTCGCCAGGCCGTCTCTTATAGTAATGGTATCGCCGGCGACGGACTCGACGGTGACGATTTCCTCCGTTCCTGGATCCGCAAGGTTGAACTTCAAGGCGGTACCCTTCGGCAGGGCCTGCCTCAGGTTGAGGGCTGCGGGCGTTGCCACCCTGAAGGCGCGCTGGCCGGAAGCCAGATCATCGGAACGCACATCAGTGAAGGCCACCACTCCGGGCAATGGGGTTTCCAGGATAAGCTTATCGTTGCCCTCTATGGCCTTCAGCAATGCCTGCTGGGAGGCTTCCCCGGCTTTTTTCACCAATAGACGGTCGCCTGGTGCAAACCCTTTCAGGTTGTCCACCGTCAAGGTCTGGCGATCGGCGTCAAGAGTTGTAATTTTGGCTCCGGCCCGGACTACTGCCAGCAATCCGGCGGAGATCACCTCACCCCCGATGAAAACAACGTTTCCGGGCACGGCACCGGCCAGAACCAGTTGGTCATTCCCCTGGGGCTCTGCCACCAGCACCGTTGCTCTATCGGTTTCTTTGACCAGGGCAATGACTTCGCCGCCGCTGAACCCCTGAATATCCCTCACCGTGATGGTTCGCCGGTCTACGGAAAGGCCAGTGATTGCATTTTTGCTGGGAAAAATCTTTTCCAGCATGGTGGCCAGACGGCTGCTTTCCTGTACCTGCACCGTCAGGGCGTTGCCTTGCGGCCCTTCCGCCAGGGCCCGGGCCACCAGGATGGGTTTGTTGCCGGCCTGGTGGCTGTCCAGGTTAGCCGCCGAATTCTGGCCACTGCCGACTCTGACGACGTAACAGGCGGTGCCGCCGTTGAGGAAAAAACCGTAAACCGCCGGCGCCAGGTAACTGGGGGGCTGCTCCACCAGAATGTCGCCAAACTTCTTTTTGAAACCATCCCAGCTCTGGATCAGGGTGGGCTTCTCCAGGGGCCCGCAGGCGGCGGTGCCGATGAAGGCCGCGGTGCTGGTGCCCACCCCCTCGATGGGAGCGCCGGGAGCAAATTCGTCGACGTAAACTCCCGGATAAGAAACTTGGACCGGCATGATTTTTCCTCCTTCCGTCTGGTGCGCCGGGGTCCGTGTGCCCTGGCCGAAATTTTAGGTGAACTTCAGGTCGTAGTTGCCCGTGGACGACGGCACCTGAATGGGCCGGGCCGGAGGCTCCGGCCGGCCGGCGGCCCGCCAGCGCAGGCGGTAATTTCCAGGTGGCAGTAACCCGAAAATGAAGCAGCCGTCACTGGCCGTTTGGGTGGCTCCTAGAGCCTCGCCTCCGGGCGTTTCTAATTGCACCCAAGCTTCGGCCACCGGCGCCGGCGGATCGACAGTGGCATCGAGCACACAACCCCCCACCTGAATAAGTCTCTCTTCCGTTCCCGGCTGGTCCTGTTGGCCGTATCGGGAAATTAGGCTGGTGACCATGCGGGTGGGCTTCTGCTCGGGGATCCCCAGGTCCATGGCGATAGTCACCACCAGGGTGAAGGCGGGTCGGGGTGGGATGCCCAGGGCGCTCCAGAAGGCCCCGTCGGAGTGCTTGCCGTCCAGTTGGGCCGCCATGGCGGGCGGCGGATAAGGCTGCTTGGCCAGATCGCCCGCGAGGAATTTATCAGGGATGGTGCCGAAGCGGCTGAGCCACTGGAGCGCAGCCCCGAGCAGCTTGTGCTCTTTGTTGGTCTTGAGATCCCCGCTCACATTGGGGTCAGCCCAGGCCGTCACCAGATAGGTGCAGTCCACCCGGATGGGCGGCAGCCGACGCTGGAAAAGCTGCAAACCCACTTGCTCCAGGTAGGGCGCCGGTTCGCGCCGCTTGCGGTTTTCCTTCACTTCATAGAGAAAGAGGTTCAAGGTATCTTTTTTCCAATTAAAAGTCTTATCCGGGGTAACAAAACTGACCGCGACATCATCGAGATCCGGAAGCACCTCCGAGTCCCCCACTATGGCTATAAGAGTGTCGTCAAGGTTTTGGAACATGGGCAATAGGTCTTTTTTGATTTAGTCGCATCATTATTTTCTGTCGATGCTTAGCTCAACATGAGCAATATTATTGCTTTGAAATAAATTATTTTTAATTACACCTTTTATCTTTATTTGGGAAAATATTTAATATCATGTAAAAATTTCATTAATGCATCTTGGTCATATGTTATTACACCCCCAAAGGTCCATCGTTTGCCATCCGTCCTTGTATGGAATTTATTCATCCATTCAGCGTATTGTTGTCCTTGAACTTTACCTTTGTTGATCCAATAAGGATTATTAGGCTTTATTTCATATATTTTTGCCTCTTTCCAATCGAGCCGATCAACACGCGGTTTTCGTCCAGATGGAAAATCCGGGTGCTCTATTTGAAATTCGGGCTTGATATGGTCGCCTTTAGGGATATTGTCGACATATTTGTCTGCCGATTTATTAAAATCTTGCATTAATTCTTCTAGTTGCTCCAGGCGCTCATGCGCAAAAAGACCGGCCTCAGTTTCTTCACGCACCGCTTTGGTGCCTATGCTCTTCCTTTCGGACATCCCCACGCCTTCGTAAATATCCTCGTAGCCTTCAGGCGGCCGGGGCCCTTGTTTGGGCTGCGCGGTAATCTCAGGTTTCTCTCTCCTGGCTTTAGGCTTGCGAGCCGGTTTGGCCTTCGGCGTCTTAGCTGCCGCTGTCGCTTTCTTTTTGGGCGCAGCTGTTTTTCCCTTTTTTGGCACCGCTGCCTTAGCCTTTTTAGGTTTGGCAGCCGCTTTGGGAGCCTTTGGAGGGGCTTTGGTCTCGGATATTGCCGGCGCTTTAGGTTCGCTTGGAGCCACTGCCGGCTTCTTTGCCTCGGCAGCGGCCGCGGGCGTCTCAGCCGCTTTGGCTTCCGCCGCCGGGGCGGCTTCGGTTGGCGCTGCCGGTTTTTTGGCCGCGGCTCCCGCTTCAGCGCCTTTCACCCCTTCACCCGTCTGGGTGGCCAGGGAGGCGCCCTTGCTTTCCTCCGTTACTAGACCGCCTTTGGCCAATTCCGCGAACTCGCCGGTCTTTGAGGTTCCGGAGGCCAGGCCTTTGGCGATCTCGGCTTCCCTTGCTGCTCCGGCCGCTAATTCGACCCCTTTCGCCAGCTCGCTGGTCTTGGTGGCGACTTGCAACCCCTTTCCAACCTCTCTTATTGTACCTAGAGCCTTGGCCCCTTTACCAACTGCGCCGGCCTTTGTGGCTGCGCCACCGGGAATTAAGAAACTACCGACGTCCCCCAGGAGCAATCCGGGAATTTCGCACCAGCGCCCTTGCTGGCCCGCTTCGATATAGTTCTCGCCGACCCCTTTCATGAAGCCTTTGTATTTTTCCCACTCTTGTTTTGGATCATATTTGAACTTTTGGAGCATATGCTCTTTTATGACCTGTTTGGTGGGCTTCCCCGAGGTGATGATATTATCCAGGAGGGCCACAGCCTGTCCAGCATCCTTTAATGGGTTGGGGGCGCCGGGAATACTGGGCATTTCCCCCAAACCCCTGATGGTTTGAATGGGATGCACGCCAATCTTGGCGATTCCGGCTCCCATCGACCACAAGGATTTGGCGACGCCCCCGCTCACCTGGCGCTTTGCCTTAACCACAGTCTCACTGACAGCCTGAAGGCCCGCTTCTGCCTTCGCCAGGGTAGGGTGCGCCCTGGGGTCGAAGAAAGCCTGAGGGGGCACATCGAACTTGCCGTCTTCAAAGTCATTCACTGCATTTTTGAAATTCCTGGTCAGGCCCTCGAGTCCCTCATCCATGCTGTTTTGCCAGGCCTTGACGCCGGCAATCGGCCCCCCCCTCATCGTGGCCTCGGCGAATTTTTCAACCGGCTCGATATCGAGTTTCTTCAGAGCCTGAGCGAAATCATTAGCTGCCTTTGCCAGGTTATTTGCGGCTTTTGCGCGGCCAGCCCGGGAGGGGCCCCCTTCGGACCTGGCCGCCCATTCCTCGGTCTCTTTCCGGACCTCGGACGTGGCGTAGGCCAATAACGTGCTCGGACGCGTCTTCTCCCAGAATTGACGAACTTTCTCGCGATTTCCCCCAGTATTTAGCTGCCTGACCTTGGTGACCAAGGTCTCCTTGGTGGTCTGATATTTCTCTTTGGCCCGATCCACTACTTGACTGACATCCTGTTCAACGTCTTCGTATTTCTCTTTCAGGTTTTGGAAAAGCTTGCCAGGAGAGGATTTCACCACGCCGGCGGCTATACCGGCACTCTGTCGCAGGCCTTGCAGCTTGCGCTTCCACCACGGGCCATTATCATCCGGCTCGCAGGCCAGACCGGGAGCGCTGGCCCCTTGAACCACGACAGGCCCTGCGCCCTGGGCAAATGAGTCGGCAGCCCTCGACGCCGCCTGTTCGAGCGGCCCGGAGCCATCCTGGGTGGGTTGCATAGTGCCAGCGCGGCCTTGCTGCACCACATGGGTCAATTCGTGCGCCAGAAGGCGCCTGCCGGCGTCGGTTTCAGGGGAGAAGCGGCTTTGATTCAAGACAATGTGATTGCCGATGGTATAGGCTTTGGCCGTGAGCCCCTCGGCCGTCGCGGCAGCGCTGGCGTCATCATGCAGGCGGACCTGAGTGAAATCCTGATTGAAACGTTGTTCCATCTCGCTCCGTAGGTTATGGGGCACCGGTCGGCCGCCGCTTAGGCCTTCGCGCAATAATGCTTCCACAGCACGATTGCCCGCTGATTTCTGCAGGTCGAGGATATCGGCAACTGGACCGGACATACCCCTCATAGGAAGATATTCCGGCGCAGAGGGTCTGGCCTGTTTTCCCTCTTTTCCTTGTAAAACCCTGGCTGCCTTTGCATCGTTCATGTGCGATTACCTTGAACAGGGGCTGGGCTGATGTCGTCCCATAGCTCTTCACCCATCACCTTCCCCAGCTTCTGGTATTCCCCGCGGGTGCTTTGCAGGACGTGGTTCATGGTCACCAAGCCGCCGTCGGCCGCGGCCAGGAAAGCGGCGGCCAGGGCGATGTTCTTGATGTTGCCGCCGCTCACCTGAAGTCGCTGGGCCAGGTAATCAAGGTCCAGGGACTCGGCCACGGGCGTTTGGGCCGGCCAGACCCCGGCCCAGATGTGGCGTCGGGAAGCGACATCGGGGAAAGGAAAATTGATGATAAAGGCCAGCCGCCGCAGAAAGGATTCATCCAGGTGGTGCCGCAGGTTAGTGGCCAGGAGAGCCACACCTTCATATTCCTCCATCTTTTGCAGAAGATAGCTGACCTCGATGTTGGCATAGCGGTCGTGGGAGTCCCGCACTTCGCTGCGTTTGCCGAACAGGGCATCGGCTTCATCGAAAAACAATATGGCATTGGCATTTTCGGCAGCGGTGAAAATCCGGTCCAGATTCTTTTCCGTTTCCCCGATGTATTTAGAAACCACCCCGGATAGGTCAATCTTATAAAGATCCAGCCCCAATTGCCGGCTGATGACCTGGGCCGCCATGGTTTTCCCCGTCCCTGAGGGGCCGATGAACAGGGCGTTGATCCCTTTGCCGTGAGATAATTTGCGATCGAACCCCCAATCTTTCAACACTTGATGCCGATAGGTCAACCAGTGGCACAGTTCGCGCAACTGCCCCAGGGCCTCCGGGGGTAGAACGATATCTTCCCAGCCGTAACGAGCCTCGATTTTCCGGGTCAGGTTGGCCAGATCGTGGCCGCACTGAGCCCGGGCAGCCTCGAACAGGCACGGCAGGCTGGGCCAGGATTCATCATGGGCCAAGTCCCCATCACCCTCATCTTCCCACAGGTGGCGGACGACCTGGACCGCCTCGGCAATCTGCCCGGGAAGCAAGCGGAACCGCTCGGCCAGGGTCTCTATGTCGGCCGGATCGGGGTTAAGGCCGACCGCGGCAAGATGGTCGCTCCATAGAGAACGCCGCAGGGTAAAACCAGGGGTGGAAAAGGAAAGATTAAGAACACCCAGAGGAAAGCGTCGGGGAGGCACCCACGGTTGGGTCCCGGCCAGGATGGTGACGCCCCGATCGGCCGCCAGGGCGCCCATCAGGGCATTATACCTCTGCCCCGGATCATTTGTTCGCAGAGCATCCAGGTTGTCGAGGAAGAGCAAGGCATTATGGTACCAGGCTTCCCGCCCCAGCACCTTCACGGCTGCCTCGAAATCGGGTAGAAAGGCCGGCATCCCAGCCAAATCGGCGGTCAACAGGGGCACCCCTGCCTTCCAGGCCAGGGCCTCGGCGGCATGGCGTTTCCCGGCGCCTGGAGAACCATGGAAATAGAGGCGCAACGGCTGCCCCGTATTCCAGGCCCGGCACAGCCGGGCCGGCAAAATGTTCAGCCCTTGGGCAAAATCCTCCCAGCCTGCCATGGGGGCCTCAGGTGTTAGTAATTCACAGAAGAGGCGCAGTCGCGGATCCAGGCGTTCGCCGCCCAGCAGAAAGCGAACAATTTGCTCATCCAGCTTCAGGTAATGGGCCAGCAGTGGCGGCTCGCTCTGGTGAGGATCAGGCAGGAGCCGCAGCAATCCATGATGCAATAAAGGAGCCCCGGATTCAAAGAAGGAGCGCCGTGCTAGTTTTTCTTCCCTTTGAGTACACAGAAGGTTGAGGGCCAGGTCCACCGTGGGCCGTTTGCGGGTGACGTCATCTTGGAGATAAGCGTAGAGCCGCTCGTAACGCAGGTCCAGTTCCGGTGCCAGGGCAATAAGAATTAGGTCCAGGTCAAAGGGAGACAGGCCGAAAGCACGGGCCAGCCATCCCAGCCGGGAATTAGGGTCCGTGAAAGCTTCGCAGAGGAGAATACTATTTTCATTATCGTGGGTCTGCAGGACCGAAGCGCCCGGTTCGCGCTCCAATAACTGCGCCACTTCTTCCTGGGTTATGTAGAGGCCACGGTAAAAATCGGCAAATGCCCCGGGACCATAGGCGGCTTCGGCGGCAACGACCGCTCGCTGGATCAAGCAATCCAGTCGCCGCAACCCTGGCAGGAAACTTTCGATCTGGGAATCCGCATTTTCCAATTGCGTCCCTGCCCCAGGAAAACCTTTAGAATCCCAAGTTACCCCACTTTGGGGCTGCAATCCATTGCAGCAGGCCTTGTATGCGGCAGGGAATTAGCCGAACAGACCAACCATCACGGAAGGCACGTTAGCAAATATAACCTATCTTGTAAAGCAAAAAGGCAATATTATTGTATAGAAAAATTGTGACAGTTTTCACTGGCCCATATAGCAAAATGGAGGATTTTGAGGGCGAAGACCCCCCCCTTCTGTAGCTGCAACCCTCATCCAAGTTGGAAAGCTTCTCGGGATAAAAAGTTGATCTTTTCGCTTATGTTCGAGCCGCTGGACTCTCTTGGATGCACTTTCAGTGAACTAATCACTGCATGGAATCCGCTTCTGGGGGATCAGGAGGGTTTTGGATATGCGGAAATGAGGTTGGGTGAGGGAAAAAGATAGTGTGTTTGTGAAAAGGTGTCGACATAGACTAGGGACCCCCATTGGGTCGCTCATGCCATCGCCCGGGACCCAAGCCGGGTAGCTTGACAAAATTCCAGTTGATGATATGGACTGTTCTTCTATAAAGATGCCGTGGTTTTTCAGGGGGGTCTGATCCTGAGGCTACCGAAATCTGCTGGCAGTACTCCTCCATCATTTTCCCCAACCAAGGGCTGCGGACAGGTGGCTTGACAGAATTTTAGTCACGTTTATCATGGCAACATGAAAAAGGCGAGCCGAAGCGCCAGAGCAGCCAGGGTCCAAAAACCACTTCCTGGATACCCGTACCCTGGTCAAAGAAAATTGTGTCCGGGAAGATTTTTCCTTGACAAATCGATGTAAGGTGCTTAACTTTCGGCCTTTGCAAAAGGCGGGTTGGCTATATCCTCCATGATAAAAAAATCGGTATGATTGGAAAATAATCCTGCTTGATGGGGATGATTGAGCGACAAATCTTTATACTATGGGTTTATAGAGAGTAACGAAAAGCAATCAACCTGCCCGTGAGTGGCCCGGGCACAAATAATGGCATGATCCTGGGCGGTTGAGACACCGCTTAGCTTGGCTGATCTTAATGCCGGTCTCAAGTCTTGAAGGGAGAAGTTTGTCTTTAGGATATTGGCTCTTGGGAGAGAATAACCGCCGGCAGAGACTGCATTAGCAGGCAAAGAACTCCAGTCAAAGATAATGCTCAAATCGCACAACAGGCATAATGGCTCTATTCGGGCCATGCTAACAATTTATTTAGCAGATCAAGGAGGTGAGCATATGAAGAATAATACTATTACATAAAAAAGTTTCGTAGTTTCTTCTAAACCCTACCTGTTCACAGCTATCTGATTCAAACACAACTTAATCTGCATCCATTCTGTTGGGTAAAATTGTCCAGCTTTAGGGATTGCTGTCGGCTTTTGAGGCCAACTTTAAACAACATTCGCAAACATTGGCACTCTTTGAGTGCTTTTTTTGTGAAATGGAGACGTATGTTTTGAGATGGTAATAATACTATGAACGAACCGCAATTTAAAAACTGTCAGAAACAAGTTGGTCGTGAGAACCTGTTGGACATGATACGATGGCTGAACGTCTCAACATTTCACTCCACACAGTAAGAGGCTTAGTGTGGAAAAGAAAGCTCAGCTTTATAAAGATAGGAGCCCGGGTATTGTTTAGGCCCTTGGATCTGGAAGACTTCATACAAGCCAATCTGATCCAGTCGTTAACAGGCCATGAAGACAAATCATGAGTTAGATAGTGGAATATAAGCAACAGAATTACACTTCGAACCCTGTGATGATAGATGAGATTGTTGAGACTATCAAGAATTGCGATCCTAACTGTATATGCTTTCAGCGAATAGCTGACGGTACTTGCATTTCATACATTTTGCTCGTGAATGTAAGAAACTGCTTATCTATGAACGCATGAAATGGAAACTTCTATTTCGCAGTCGAAGCTATCGATGGAAAGTACTGAGAGAGATGATCAGTGCCTGTTTAGCACAATAGTCGCCCCTCTAAGGCAGCAAAATACTTTATCAGTAGCATAAGGAGTAGTGGTATGAATTTTGCGCGAGGCCCATAAGTTTATTACTTTCTAAGCCAATTCTTAAAACAATAAGACAAAGAGGATACATAATGCAAAATATTAATGTTAATAATCATAAACTACTTTTGGAACTTTATAAGGAAGCTTTTAAAGGTCGAGAAGATGTGGTGCCACGTTATTGGAAAAAAAACAATGTTAACAGTAGCGGCTACACTCCTATTTGCCGCAACGCATGGCAGAAACACCTTTGCCAAAAGCCTTGCAGACATTGCCCCAATAAAGACTATGTCACACTAAGTGACGACCTGTTAATCAAGCACATAGAAGGTGATCATATTCTTGGTGTTTATCTCTTATTGGAAGATAACACCTGTCATTGCTTGGCCTTTGATTTTGATAATCATGATGGAGCTCATGATCCCTTTCGAGATGTGAGGAGATTTTACGAGGTCTGTGAAGTTCAAGGGATTCGGTGTTACCTGCTGAGATCTAAAAGTGGCACGGCTATCACGTCCATATCTTCTTTGATGAGCCAGTACCGGCCTGGAAGGCGCGCTTGGTTGGCTTTGCCCTGCTGCAGGAAGCGCAGGCCGTTGATGACGACGCCACAATCTCCAGCTTTGATAGGATGTTCCCGAGTCAGGATGAACTTACGCCGATCAGGCCGCTGGGCAATCTGATCGCCTTGCCGTTCCAGGGGAAGGCGGCCCAAAACGGCTACACCTTGTTCCTGGACCCGGGCACGGATTTTCAGCAGCCTTTTTCGGATCAACTGGAAGTCCTTAAATCCATTGTGCGGGTCCCCGAAGCCAGGCTGGACGAAATTATCAACGACTGGGGACTGGTCAGGGACACTGCCCAACCAAAACAATCTCTGCCGGGCAAGCCCCGGACCAAAACGGTAACTCCAACCGCCACGGGAAAGATCCCCCAGGGCAGGAGGAACACCACGTTGACTTCCATCGCCGGTTCCTTAAGACGCAATGGCATGGAATTTTTCCAAATCAAGGAGGTATTACTGCAAGTGAACCAAAATCAATGTGAACCGCCATTAATGGAAGCTGAGGTGGAAAAAATCGCCGAGAGTATCTCTTCCAGGTATGCGGCGGGTCCAGGAGCTGCAGACCAGCAGAACGAGCTGGACGCGGCCAAAAAGACTCTCGTCGGACTGGCGGACAAGGTTAAAGCAGACGCAGGTGTGGCTTTTGAGCCATCGATCTTGTTGGCCCTGAGAGTGGTCAAGAGCAATGACCCCGGTGAATGGGCCCGGATCAGGAAGAGCTTACAGGCAGCAAATATCTCGATGAAAGAGCTGGGCGAGGCCATTCGGCATGCCCATGATCGCAGCGATGGCACCCAGACAGTGAGTATGAGCTGCCCTTATCTGCCCATCGATGGAGTTTTGGCCCGCCGTCGTCAAACTGACCATGGTGAGGTTGTCGAACCGCTTTGCAATTTTACCGCTTCACTTGTACGGGAGAAGGTCTGTGATGATGGTTTAGACAAAACCACCATATTTGAAATTGAAGGTGCGCGCCAAAATGGGCAACCTCTGCCCCCTATCGAAGTGCCGGCCAGCCAGTTCGCCGGAATGTCATGGGTGACCGCCAACTGTGGGGACACAGGCCATTGTCAATGCCGGTCAGACCATTAAGGATCACCTCCGGGCAGCCATCCAGTTGTTGAGCGGCGAGGTAGCCCGGGAAATGATTTACGGTCATGTCGGCTGGAAGCAAATTGACGGGGAAATGATCTACCTCCATGGGGGTGGGGGGATCGGGAAAAACGGTTCGATCCCCAACCTTGCAGTCAGTTTGGGCCAGGGCCGGATGACCGAATATATTTTGCCGGACCCGCCGACCGGAGATCAACTGCGTGACGCCATCCGGGCATCGTTGCAATTCTTGGATCTGGCGCCTCCGAGAATAACATTTCCTTTGCTCGCCGGCATTTACCGCGCACCCGTGGGAGAAATCATGCCAGTTGATTTCTCTATCTTTATAGCCGGTTTTACCGGGACGCAGAAGTCTGATCTGTCGGCCCAGGCCCAAGCACACTATGGGTCTGGCTTTCATGGAAAGAATCTTCCGGGGAACTGGACTGGTACTGCCAATGCCCTGGAGAAGCAGGCCTTCATAGCTAAAGATGCAATCATCACCATTGATGATTTTATCCCCATGGGTACGGAGATCCAGGCCATGCATGCCAAAGCAGAGCGCCTTCTACGCGGCCAGGGCAACCTAACGGGACGGTCCAGGATGAAGGCCGACGGAAGCCTTCGCCAAGAGTATTTTCCCCGGGGGTTGATCTTGACCAGTGGTGAAGATATCCCTCAGGGGCATAGTCTGCGGGGCAGGATGATGATCTTGGAGATTTCTCCCGGCATGGTTAATCTCGATAAGCTCACCCAGGTCCAGCGTGCTGCAGCTGACGGCCTTTTGGCCAGTGCCATGTCAGCCTATCTGAAGTGGCTGATCCGGGACTTCGACCAAATCAAAAAAGATATTCCGAACATTTGGCAGTTCTAACGGACGGAGGCACGGGGAGAACTCCAGCAGGTTCACGATAGGACTCCAGACATTGTGGATAGTCTCATGATAGGGTTGAATCTCTTCGCGCAATTTACGGAGGAAGCTGGTGCTCTTTCTCCAGATGAGGCTGATACCCTCCTGGAGCAGGGCTGGTCGGCCCTTATCCAGGCGGCAAAAAGCCAAGTCCAGCATCAGATTTCAGAGGATGTGGTGCGGATGTTTATACTGCTTCTCATGGCTACAATCACCAGCGGGCGGGCTCACTTTGCTGATTATAACTCGCACATGGAGCCCAAATTCTGCACCGACTGGGGCTGGCGCCAGAGAAGTGGTGGCCAACCTGGAGAATATCAGCCTATGGGAAATTGCATCGGCTGGGTGGATGATCCACATATTTACCTCAACCCCGATGCAGCGTTTGCTGAAGTTCAGAAGCTGGCCCAGAGTCAAGGTTCCCCATTCCCCATCAAACCCCACACCCTCTGGAAAAGGTTGGCGGAAAGAAAGTTGCTGGCATCGACGGAACCGGGCCGGAACACTGACCGAATAGTGATCCACGGAAACAGGCGTCGCATTATTCACCTGACCAAAACCACTCTTGGAGTGGATGAACAAATAAAGGAGGCGGAAGAAGCGCCGCAAGTATCTGAGGAAGATGGCCTTGAGGTTCGGATCGATTGCGCGGCCCAGGAGCCTGGACATCTTGAGGAAACGGTCCACTAATCAATCCTGAAGTCCCCATGTTCGTGCGGGTCTGGCTCGAATGGCCCGAATGGCCCGCAAATTATAAGGGGGGGGGTGAGTTCTATCGAGAAATAAATTTTTTGCTGCAAGTTGGGCATGCTCACATCGCAACGACCAATCTTGCAAGCTTCAATTTCATTTAAGGACAAGGGCGCTGACCTTCAAAATCCAGCGCCCTTTGCATTTTAAGGCATGGTGACGCCGATACTGGCGCCGCTTTGACACATATGTTGGAGCTTAAGGGCTACATAATACCAGGCTATATCGATGGCTCGGTTGCTCGTAAAAGTGCATTTAGCCGGTCCATAACTTTTAAACGTTAGCCAGTTAATACGGCAACGTCCCTATCCTGAGCTCTCATTCTTCCTGGCCGGCCGGCTGGGTATTGGGAGAAACAACATTGGCGTCATCTGGTATTGAATCTGATCACCGTTTTGAGATAATGACCCCTGAGGAGGTCGCTCAATTTCTCCGAAAAAGTGAAAGTTGGGTTTATAAAAACTGGAGATTATTGGGCGGCAGGAAGCTCGGGGGTTCTCTCATTTTTCCAAGCAAGGGAGACCTTTATGAGCACCTATTTCAAGAAAGGCAAGGGGTGGCGATACGACTTCACCCAACAGGGTACCAGGCACACGGAAGCCTGGTTCAAAACCAAAAAGGAGGCAAAGGAAGCCGAGGCCAAAAAAAGGGAGGAGCTAAAAAACCCGCCGGCGACGGTGGAAACCCCAACCGACATGGCCTTTTTGGATCTGCTTAATCTGCGGCTCGATTATGTCCAGGCCTATAAGTGTAAAAGCTACTACCTGGAACATATTTATCTGGCCAAGAAGCTGCTAAAAAACTGGCAAGATCTTAACTGCGGCGATATCACGACTCAGATGGTCCAAGCTTATCTAATCCATCGGGGAAAAGATTCAGCCTTCGCCGCAAACAGGGATCTTCGATACCTTAGAGCAATTTTTAATTTCGGTGTCAAGCAAGGCTTAATCATAGCCAATCCCACCAAAGGTTTAGAGTTTATGCCAGTGGAGCGCAAACTCAGGTACGTTCCTTCCAAAGAAGATGTAGCCAGGGTACTTCTGGCAGCAGACCCGGATAGTCAGGATTATCTGGTTGCCATCATGGACACCATGGGCCGGGTGAGCGAAATCAACCGTCTGACCTGGGAGGACGTAGACCTGGAAGCAAGGTACGTGGTGCTCTACACCCGAAAGAAAAAGGGCGGGCACTTGACCCCAAGGAAGGTATCGATGACCACCAGGCTCCATAGCATGCTTGCCAAAAGGTATAAGAACCGTGATAAGACCAAGCCTTGGGTCTTCTGGGGCCGTCACTGGAGCCGCAAAGCCGGAGGGTTCGTGGAAGGTCCTTACCAGGACCGAAAGGGCTTGATGCGGATTTTATGCCGTAAAGCCGGAGTGAAGTATTTCCGCTATCACGCATTGAGGCATTTCGGGGCCTCGGTCTTGGAGCGGGCCAACGTTCCCATCGGCTCCATCCAACGGATCCTGGGCCATGAAAACCGGACCACCACCGAGATCTACCTGCACTCCATCAGTGAGGCTGAGCGGGAAGCCATGGCAGTCTTTGAGCGGGCCTGCCAGGATACTCCCCTGGAGGAAATTCACACACAAATCCACACACGGTAAAAAAAGAGGGGTTAGCCAAATCGGCTAACCCCTTGAATTCTTTGGTGGGCCGTCGGAGACTCGAACTCCGAACCTAGTGATTAAGAGTCACTTGCTCTACCAATTGAGCTAACGGCCCGAAGGCACAAATCATATATATACTGGCCTCCAGCGTTTTTGTCAAGGGCAAGCCATCCCATAAAATTGGATGAATAGAGCCGGAAAGTCACGCAAAGGCTATCACGAAATCGACTTAAGGATCAACAGGCCATCACACCATAAACCCATTGCCCAACCCGGTTTGCCTAAGGGACATGCGGCAATCTCCTAACTGTGATTTATTTCCACAAAATGGGACCATTCTATGGTAAAGATTCCCGGTGAAATGAACTAATCCGGCCAGGAGGGTTTCCCGATCTGGCGGTGTCGGTCCAGATTCCTGACTGCGAAAAATCATGTTTAATTAATGCCATTCCGATAAATACGCTAATACTGTCTTTTCTGAAACCCTGCAAAATATGGCCTGCGCAGGGAGGATGAAGAGGGCTAACCGGCAAGGTGGAAAGGGGTTACCGAAAAATCTCCCAAGAGATTGGTAGCTTGAAAAAAGTTCATGAAACCAGCTTCTACTGCAATAATATTGGCCGGTGGGATGGCGAGTTTTATGGGGGTGTCCCTGGCACCCACCCCCAAATGCTTCTTACCCATCGCCAATCGCCCGCTCTATTATTATACGGCCGAGGCCTTAGGCGCTTCCGGGGCCAATCTCCTGATATTCTGCGTGCCGCAAGGCCTTCAGTCCGACGTTGCCAATTTTTTGTCCACAGCACCCCCGCCCATGGATTATCTGATCCAAGAAACCGGATATGGCAGCGGTGGATCGTTGTTAGAAGTGGCTGACAGGATTAAAGACGAATCGTTTTGGGTCGTTAACGGGGATTTGTTGGTGGATACTGATCTGACGCGCATGCTCACTTATCATCGCGAGCACCGCGCCCTGGCCACCGCAGCATCCATTCAAATCCAGGAGGCTCCTTGGTGGATGGAGCGCATTGAGACCGACACCGCCAAAGGGATCAGAGCTATCCACCGGATTCACCCCTTCCAGTGTAAGCGAAGCAAGCTGCGGCCAGTGGGTCTGTATCTGTTTGAAAAGTCGGTCCTGGATTTTATTCCCCAGGCGCGTTATTTTGATCTCAAAGAACAACTCTTCCCTCCACTCTATGAGACGGGGGCTGCCACCGGAGTTTGGGAGGTTCCGGACTATTGCCGCACGATCTCCAGCTTTGAAGATTATTTTTTTGCCAACCAAGATGCGTTGCTCGGGCTGGTTAAGCCTCCCCGGAACCCCATGCCTTCGACAGGTTCTCCAAACGATACTCCTGGTCCTCAGATTGATCCCACTGCTAAATTGCTTCCTCCCGCAATGATTGCGGCCTCCACCCGCATCGAAGCGAATGGTTTAATTCTCGGACTTACAACCATCGGCCCAGAATGCCAAATAGGAGCAGGCTCCATTATTAATGATTGCGTCTTAATGGGAAAAGCCGCGCTAGGCCGCGGGGTTTATCTCGACAGTTGCATTATTGGTGAGGATGTCACGATTAGCGATGGGGTGATCCTCCGTGAGGTGGCCATCGTCAAGGGTCAGTCCGGGGAACGCGGCGAAGTTCCCTTGTCCCTTAGGGAGCGAAATAATCGCAACTATGCGGGTGCGCCGTGCGAAACCGAGTGGCTTACCCCTGCCGGCCCGCTCTATCTAATGGTTAAGCGCCTGATAGATATCATCTTTTCCTCAGTGGGCTTGGTCATAACCGCTCCATTTCTGCTGCTTATCGCTTTAGCCATCAAGCTCGATTCCCCTGGCCCTGTGTTGCTGCGCCAGGAACGGCATGGTCTGCATGGGCGCAAGTTCATCATCTACAAGCTTCGGACCATGATAGAAAATAGCCCTGACCTAAAGCGGCGGTTGCAGCCTTTCAATGAAGTGGATGGGCCAATGTTCAAGATGGTCTCTGATCCTCGGGTTACTCGGGTGGGCAAATGGCTGCGGGAAACCAACCTGGACGAGTTCCCCCAGTTTTGGAATGTCCTCATCGGGGATATGAGCCTGGTGGGACCGCGGCCGCTGTCGATGGAGGAAATGCTTTATAATCCCAGATGGCGGGATGCCCGGTTGTCCGTGCCCCCCGGGGTAACTGGCCTTTGGCAGGTTAAGAGACACGCCGGCCTCAATTTCAGTGACTGGATACGCTACGATATCGAGTACGTTCAGCACCGGTCTCTCTGGTTAGATCTGACCATCCTCACCAAAACTTTTTGTAAAATGTTCTCTGATTTTTGGCAGGCTATCAGCAATGGCTGCAAATCAAGGACCCAATGCGGTTGATGTGGTGGTTACCTGAGGGGCGCTGCTTGGCCACTCGTAACCAGTTCACCGCAGCTTGTATTTCTCAATCTTGTTCCCCAGGGTCTTGCGGTTGATCCCCAGAATCCGGGCGGCTTCTTGTCGCCGCCCTTTGGTCCGGCTCAGAATAAACTGAATGTAGCGTTTTTCCAACTCCTCCAAAGAATAGTTATCGTCGGAGAAGACCTGCAACTCCCCCTGACGCTGTGAGATGAAACTGGGCAAATGTTCCGGTTGGATGATGGCCCCGTCTTCCAGAATCAGAATACGCTCAATGGTATGCTCTAACTCCCGGACGTTGCCCGGCCAGGAATAGTCATTTAACAGCTTCAGTGCCCGGCTGGAAATCCCGGTCATCTCCCGGTGGCCTTTCTGACTATGCTTCCGGAGAAAATGGTCTATAAGCAGGGGGATGTCGCCGGTCCGTTCCCGCAAGGGGGGGAGGTGGATGGGGATGACGCTGAGCCGGTAAAAGAGGTCTTCCCGGAAGGTGCCCGCTTTAATGGCCTCGCTCAGATCGCGGTTGGACGAGGCAATAATGCGGATATCCAGTTTAATGCGTCTCTGGCTCCCCACCTTCATGAACTCCCGCTCTTGAATTACCCGGAGGAGCTTGGCTTGGATGTTGTGGCTCAGGTTACTGATTTCATCGAAAAAGAAGGTCCCATGGTTGGCCAATTCGAAGAGCCCGTGCTTGGTCTGGAGGGCCCCGGTGAAGGAACCCTTGACATGCCCGAAAAGTTCGCTTTCAAGCAAAGTCTCCACCAGGGCTGAACAGTCCACCGGAACGAATTCCCTGTCGGCCCGGGGACTGAGGAGGTGGATGGCCCGGGCTATGAGCTCCTTGCCGGTGCCGGACTCGCCGGTTAAGAGGACGGTGCTGTCGCTGGGAGCGGCCCGCCGGACCTTGGCAAATACCTTCCTCATGGCGGGACTGTCGCCGATGATAAAATCCAGGCCCAGGCCACCGGCTCCCTCCGGCTCCGGGGCAAGTCGTTTGCCTTTCTGGGCCAGGTGGTCCCGGGCCTTCTGCACCACGCTTTCCAGCTCATTGATCCGGAAAGGCTTAACCAGGTAGTCCAGTGCCCCTAACCTGATGCACTCGACCGCCCCCTGGATGGTGGGATACCCGGTGATCATAATGACTTCCGTGTCCGGATAGTCCCGGCGGAGATACTTCAGCACCTCTACCCCGCTCAGGTCCGGCAGCTTGATGTCCAACAAGACGATGGCAAAGGGTTGACGGGCCAGCTGTTCCAGAGCCTGGGCGGCATCGGCGGCCACAGTCACCGCCAGATTTTGCCGGGACAATACCTGGGCGATGCCGGTGCGCACCGCGGCCTCATCATCTACCACCAGGATCTGCCGGTTGAGGTCACTCTCCTTCATGCACTCCCTTCCCGCCGGCCACGGTGGGCAGTTTAACCCGGAAAGTGGTACCCGCCCCGATCTGGCTCTCCACGTCCACAACCCCCCGGTGGGCCTCAATGAGCCCCTTGACCAGAGCCAGGCCCAAGCCGGTTCCGATCACCTGCCGGGTTTTGGGACTCTTGACCCGATAGAACTTGTCAAAGATTTTGGGAAGTTCCTCCGCCTCGATGCCGATCCCCTGATCCTGCACCAGGACTTCCAGGTAGTCGCCGTGGGAGATAGCGGCAACCGTGACCTCGCCGCCATCCGGAGAGTAATTGATGGCATTGCTCACCAGATTGGTGAACACTTCTTCCATGCTGCGGCGGTCGGCCTGGATGAGGGGGAGGTTTTCCGCCATCTGCAAGTGCAAGGTGATCCGCTGGTTGGCGGCTCGTTCCTGGAGCAGTTCCAGGAGTTCGGCCAGGATGGGGCGCAAATCCAGAGGCACCTGTTCCATCTGCCCGTAGCCGGCTTCCATCTTGGCCACGTCCAAAAGATCGTTGATCAGGTCCAGCAAACCCTGGATCTTGGCGTGGGCCCGGCTGAGCAACTCCCGCTGCTTCTCGGTCAAATCGCCGGCCAAGCCGTCCAGGATCACGGCATGTTGCTGCTTGATGGCCGCCAGGGGGGACCGGAGTTCGTGGGACACCATGCGCACGAAGTCGTTCTTCATCTCATCCAGTTCCTTGAAGTGGGTGACATCGTGAAATACGGTGACCGTGCCCAGGACCAGGCTGTCAGGTCCGGAGAAAGGCGCCGACAGGGCCCGCAGGTGGATGCCGTTCTGACAGAGCTCTTGGGCAATAAGCTTTTCCGGGTTATTTCCGGCTCCCACCAACAAAGAGTCGATGGCGTCTTGGAACGCCCCGTCGTTCAGGTAGCCCGCCAGCGGCCCGGGTTGGAGCGGGGGCGTGTTCACCCCCAGGAGTTGCAGGAGGGTGGAGTTGCAGAGGACCACCTCGCCCTCCCGATTGGTCACCAACACCCCGTCGGCCATGCAATTGACGATGGTGTGCATCCGGCTCTGCTCCAGGGCCAGATTGTAAAGGTTGCGGGCCTGTTCTTCCTGGAGTTGGCGGGTTTGCTGCTCCAGGAGCTGTTTTTCCAGGGCGCGCTTGACCACCAGGCAGAGGTGGTCGATGCTGAAGGGCTTGGTAACGAAATCGTAGGCCCCTTTTTTCATGCACTCCACGGCATCGGCCACGGTGCCCAGGCCGGTCATGATGATCACCGGGGTGGCGGGGTAAAGGACGGTGGCCTGTTCCAGCACCCCCAGGGCTCCCATCACCGGCATCTTCAGGTCGCACAGGACCACGTTGACCGCCTCGGAGGCCAGTTTATCCAGGGCCTCCTGACCGTTGGCCGCCGTGGTCACCCGGTAGCCCTCACTGTTCAGCACCCGGGTGCACCCCATCCGCAGCACCTCTTCATCGTCCACCACTAATACGCTATATTGATCGTTCATCATTAATTTTCCTGAGCAGCAAGCGCAGAATTGTAATCAGTAATCAGTGATCAGTTATCAGAAAGCAGCTACCAGTTTCCAGTTAGCGGTTAATGGCGAATAATAATGGCGAAAACCATTTTCCTTCCGAACTGATTACTGATTACTGATTACTGATTACTGCTCACTGCTCCCCGATCTTCATGGCTGGCACCTGCTCCTGAGACTCCAGGGGCAGCCTGACGGTGAAGGTCGTTCCCCCTTCCGGAGGGCTGTCGGCGCTGATCGTTCCCCCATGCCGCTGTATCACCCCGTATACGATGGACAATCCCAAACCCGTACCCTTGCCCGGGGGTTTGGTGGTAAAAAAGGGTTCAAAGATCTTATCCCGGATCGCCATGGGAATACCGCAGCCGGTATCGGTAAACGTCAGGACGATCCCGTCTCCGGAGGGTGAGGGCCGACTGGCGATGGTGATCTGCCCCTGGCCGTTCATGGCGTCCGCGGCGTTGAGGAGCAGGTTGGTGAAGACCTGCTGCAACTGGCCCGGGTCGCCCACAATCTGGGGCAAAAATGGATCCAGGTGTTGGATCACCTTGATATTATGGAAGAAAGCCTGGTGGCTGAGAAGTTCCACACAGCGGTGAAGGATGTCATTGACGTCAAAGAGCTTCTGGTCCCCCAGGGATTGGCGGCTAAAGTCCAGCAGCCGGTGCACGATTTGCTGGCACCGCATAGTCTGGTTAATAATGATCTCGATATTTTCCCGGTGGACGTCATCCGCGGCCAGGTCCCGTTGCAGCAGTTCGGCGTAAATCAGGATGCCGGCCAGGGGATTATTGATTTCATGGGCCACCCCTGCGGACATTCTGCCCAAGGAGGCGATTTTTTCCGTGTGCACCAGCTGCGATTGGGCAGCTTCCAATTCCTGATGCACCATGAGGATTTCCCGCAGATCGGAAAAAATTCCCACGCTGCCGGCTACCTGGCCCCGTTCCCGAATAATGGCGGCGGAAAAGTTGACCGGCACTGCCTCACCATTTTTATTGATAAAGGTCATCCGGGTGGTATTCAATTTATCCGGCGGACCGTACTCAGCGCTACGCATCCGCCGCATCATCTCGGAGGCCGACTCCACGGGATAGAAACGGCGGAAATTCTCAGGGTTGCCGATCATCTCTTCGGCCGTGTATCCCAAGATGCGCTCCGCCCCTTCATTGAAAATCAAAGGCACTCCCTTGCCGTCCACCACCACGATGCCATCCACGGAATTCTGGATGATGTTGGCAAGAAAGGCATTGGTCTTTTGCAGTTCACGTTCCATAAGAACGCGGCTGGTGAGGTCCCGCAGATACAAACAGGTCAGGACTTTCTTACCCAGGTGCGAGACAGCCATGCAGGTTTCGAAGACCCGGGGGATGTGGTCCTCATCCTGGGGCCGGTCCAGGATACTGCAGAAGCGGGTCTCCTGTTGCAGATTCCGGTCAACCAGACTAGCCAGTTCCTGGGCCATATGGAGATGCTGAGGGGTCAGTACTTCCCCCAGGTGCATGCCGATGATCCGGCTCCTGGGGACGTTCAAAATTTCTAACATCCGGGTGTTGGCAAAGATGATGCGATAGTTCTCATCCGCCATCAAAAGCCCTTCCTGGGTCAATTGGGTGAGGAGGTCCAGCTTCTGTTCCGCTTCCACCACCCGGCTAATATCGCGTATGGCCTCGAACCCCCCAATAACCCGGCCCTCGGAATCAGTTATGACCGAAGCGGAGACCGTCACCTGGACCTCCCGGCCATCGCGCGGCCGGACCACCCGGCGAACCCCGGAGACGGGTTTTTTCTGCTCCATGACCTGCTTGAGGATGCAATCGCAGGTAGTACACTCAGCGGTGTTGAGCAGTTCCCCGCAAGTCATCCGGCCCACCACCTCGCCGCGGGAGTAGCCGGTGAGTCTTTCCATGTGGTCATTAATATGGGTGACCATCAAAAAGGGGTCCACCAGGAAAAAAGGCATGGGGAAATTTTCCAGGATGCTGGACAAGGTGGCCATTTGCTGTTCCATCACCGGGTGGACCAGCAAGTCCGTATGTTCCCGGATGAGGATAAAGCAGCCGGTTTTCTCGTTATCGGCGCCTCGGATGGGCGTTGCACTGAGGGAGAGAGGGGAGCCGAGGGGCCAGCGCGCCTTCAGCAACACAGGAACCTGCTTAGGGTTTTCCCCCCTCTGGGGACACCGCTTCAACCGGGACGCATTTTCTCCGATTTCGGTAATGAGGTGAGTCTCTGAACAAAGAGGGCAGGGGTCCCCCGGACGCAGGCTGCCGCCAAAGAGTTTCTGGGCGGCGCAGTTGAGAAAGGCCACTTCCCGCTGCTGGTTGGTGATTACCACGGGGTCAGAAAAATCAGTCAGGAGCGGGCCCAGGAATTCCAGCGGCACGGGTGCTGTCCCCATCGACGCCAATGGATTGGGTTTGCCGCGACGGGCCTGGTCTTCCGGTTTCATATCCCGTTCCTTATTTCTTCGGACGCAGGGGCGGGGTCTTCCCGCCTTGTTTTTCTCATCTCAATGCCCGGACGCGGCGGGAGCGTTTTCCACCGGAGCCGCAAAGGTTTTCCCGAGAATCACCTGGGCTGCGGCCAGTTGGTGCTGTCGAATGATCAACGAGATGGACGAGATCGTGCAACTCAAAGCCAAAAGGGAAATATGGGCCTGCTCCAGGGCCGAAACCAGGGTATGGGCAATACCGTAGCGGTCGCCGAAATGAGGGCCATGGAGATAAATGCCTGCTACCGGCGTGAGACGCATGGGCCTGAGATCCGGCAGGTGATTTTTCAAAATACGCCGGACATCGCTGCCGTGGTCGACCCCACCGGGCTGACGCCGGGCCGTGCTGAACGACAGGATGAATTCCCGGCCCCCGAGCCCCGGCAAGGCCACCAGAAACGGCACGGCCAGACCCAGGTCTCCCATCTCCATGAGCGCCGCGGCAAAGCCCGCCAGGATGTCCGCGGTGGCGATGCTCATGCCCCAGAGGTCCAGGTCCGGCTGGGGAATGATCCAATACACCTTATTAATCTTCTCCTGGTAAGTGGCCACCACCTTTTCCAGATATTCCCTGGGAGGGGGCTGGGCCGAAAAAAATTCCTGGGTAGAGGCAAAGCCCGGAAAACGAAAGTGCTCGAATAATTGTTCCACCGCGGGCTTGATTCTTTTGGACGACAGCACCGCTGAGATGGCGGAGGGAGAGCTGGCCAGGCCGTGGATCACCACCCGGGCTCTCGCGAGGCTCTTGATGAAGGTGCCGATGACTTCCGGGCGCTTGTCGTGGGGATAAATAGCCAGAATGGCAGTCCCCGGCTGCAAGGCAAGCCGCGCCTGGGGGTCGGCTTGGGCCTGAAGCAGGGTTAAGGCGGCTTCCCCGACGTTGCCGGCGGTGCACACTACGGCGCGGTCGCCGGCCACATGGGTCAAAAAGGTGAGGTTGATGCGGTGCTGGGCCAGAGGGGCGCACACCGTCGGACCCAAGCGATTGTCTTCCATCGGGGAGGAGGACGTAACACAGGCGCCCCCCTCCAGGACTTTAAGGCCACCTATCCTGAGACGGTGAAATTTTTCCAAAGTTCGTCGGATACATGCTCTTAGTTAGAGTAATCTTTGCACTGCTTCCACCAGGGTGGCAGCATCCACGGGTTTGGGAATAAAGTCCTCGGCTTCCACGGCCATCCCCTCCGCATGGCTGTAGCTGGTGGTAGGCACGGCCTCGCCCACTGCAGTAAGCAGGATAATGGGAATTTCCTGGGTCCACTTATTGGATTTCAACTCCTTACAGAGCTCGTAGCCATTTTTACGGGGCATCATGACGTCCAAGATTAACACATCCGGACGGCGCTTTTTTATGGCTTCTTCCCCTTCAATTCCGTCGTAAGCCTTCCCCACTTCGAAGCCCTTGGACTCCAACATCATAGCTACGGTTTCCACCAGATCCGGATCGTCGTCAACGATCAGTATGTACTTTGCAGACATGAGACCTCCCCTTTCAAGATGAACGTAGTGCCATTATGAACTCAAAATTAGTAAATTACAAGCATGAGGCCCCTTGGACGTTTGAAAAAATATTCAAATGCACCCACTGGTTCAAGCCACTTGTGGCCTGGGAAAGAGGCCGACCCGCTCCACGATTCCCGGGACTTTTTCCTCCCACTCGATGGCCATGATGTGGAAACCCTTGACGCCTTCCACTCCTTTCAGTTCCTCGATCTGTTCCACTGCTAGGTTGAGGCCTTCTTCGGCCTGCTTTTCCTTGGGCACCCCGCCGATGCGCCGCACTATCTCATCGGGAACATCGATGCCGGGCACCCGTTTCTGCATGTATTTGGCCATGCCCACGTTCTTCATAGGAGTAATGCCCGCCAGGACGGCGACTTTCTCGTGCAAGCCCCGGTCCACCACCAGTTTCATGAACTCTTTGAATGTGCTCATATTATAAATGCACTGGGTCTGGACGAACTGCACCCCGGCTGCCACCTTTTTGGCCAGCCGGGCCACTCGCATGGGAACGTTAGGCCCCGCGAAGGGGTTGGCCGCGGCCCCGATGAACATCTGGGGGCGCACCTGGAATTCGAAGCCCCCTAACAGCCTCCCCTCATCCCGCATCATCTTTACCGTCTGGATGAGCTGGATGGAATCCAGATCAAAGACGTTGGCGCAATTGGCATGGTCGCCAAAGTGCTGGTGGTCGCCGGTGAGGCAAAGCATATTGTTGATGCCGAAAGACGCGGCCCCCAGGATATCACTCTGGAGGGCAATGCGGTTCCGGTCCCGGGTCACCATCTGCAGCACCGGCTCCAACCCCATGAGCTTGAGGCGGATGCAGGCGGCCAGGCTGCAAACCCGGCAGACCGAGGTCTGGTTGTCCGTGACGTTGATGGCGTCCACGTAATCTTTGATGAGGTTGCCCTTATGCTCAATCACGGCGCCATCGGCGCTCCGGGGAGGACCGACTTCGGAGGTGATGGCAAAATTGCCCGACGCAATCATCTTTTGCAGTTTACTGGGAGTAGTCACGCTCATATCCGTAAATCCTCTCTGACGATCTTGCGCGGTCCGCCATCCCGGGAGGTCGTCCAGTCTTTGGGATCCACAGGTTTTTCAAAGCGGTCCAACTGGCCCAGGGTTTTCAAGCGCTCGTAGATGAGCTCCCAACCGCAAGGGACATCCTTGCTGATTTCGCACTTACCCTTATCGGAGCCGCCACAAGGGCCGTTGAGCATGCGCTTGGAGCACCGGGCGATGGGGCAGACGCCGCCGGTTTCCGCCAGGATGCAGCGGCCGCAGGCCTGGCAGCGTTCGGAGTAGACCCCCCGCTCCTCGTTGACCCCCATGAAACAGGTATCCACGCCGGGATAAACGATCTTGTTGTTGTACATCTCGGCCAGGTACTGGACGCCGACCCCGCAGGCCAGGGAGACCACCCCGTCATAGGTATCCATCTTGTCGGAAAGTTGCGCCAGGTACTCCTTTTCGCACTGGCGGGTCACACTGGTTTCATCAACCTGGGCCTGCCGGCCTGCCTGGGTGTAATAGAGCCTTAAGGCCGAGGCCAGCACCTTGACTTCCTTCAGACCGCCGGCCTCGCATACGGTGACGCAGCCGTCGCAACCGGCAATGAGCACTTTGTTGAAGTCTTTGACCAGGTCGAGGACTTCTTCCAGGGGTTTGGGCACTGCTTTGATCATGTGGTTACCTCCGCAATGGGCCTGGGGGCCTTGCCTGTCGCAACTCGAATGGGACTCGGACCCAGTTCCAACACTTTTTCGGTAATCTCCCGGACGATTTCGGCGAACCGACCGCCCATGCCGGAAGACAGGTTGTACATCGCCAACCGCTCACCGCCAATACCGACTTTATCGAGGATATCTTTCACCCGGTTGACCCGCTTTTTGGCGTAAAGGTTGCCGACGCTGTAATGACAATCCCCCTCCATGCAACCCACCACCATGACCCCGTCGGCCCCGTATTCAAAGGCCTTGAGCAGGTGCATGACGTCCACCTTACCGGTGCACGGGACCTCGATAATCCGCACATTGGGCGGGTACTGCAATCGCATCGAACCTGCCAGGTCCGCAGCGGAATACGCTCAGTAGTGGCAGCAAAACCCGACGATTTTCGGCTCAAACGGTTCCATCGGCGGACTCCTCAATATAGAGTTCTCTCGTTCCCAAGTTGCACTTGGGAACGCTTATATGTCGTCCAAGCTGCGCTTGGACTCCTCAGTACAAAGTCTTAATCTTGGCGCTGATCTGGTCGTCTTCAAAATGGGCCACCTGGATGACGTTGGCCGGGCACTCCGACGCACAGGTGCCGCAGCCTTGGCACAGGGCCTCGTTGATCTCCGAAACATTATCCCGGTTGATCTGCGGCACCCCGTAAGGACAGGTCCGGACGCACACCAGGCAGGCGGCGCAGCGGTCCGGTTCCACATGCGCGGTGACGCCGCTGATAGTCTGGTTGACGTCTGCCAAAAACGCCCCGGCCCGGGAAGACGCAGCCATGGCCTGGGCGATGCTCTCGCTGATGAGCTTGGGAGAATGGGCCAGGCCGCAGAGGAAGATGCCCTCCGAGGCAAAGTCCACCGGCCGCAGCTTGGCGTGGGCCTCGATAAAAAACCCGCCGGCGTTCCGGGGGAGTTTCAAGAGCGACGCCAGTTCCTCAGTATCAGCGGCCCGGGCCCCGGCGCTCAAGATCACCGCATCCACGGCCATGCTGATGGGGCGGCCCAGCACATGGTCCACAAAGGTGACGCTCAACTGGCCGTTGTCATTGGTGACCTGGGGCCCATGGTCCGGCTCGAACCGGGCAAACAGCACCCCTTTGTCCCGCGCCTCCCGGTAGTAGTCCTCCAGGAAGCCGTAGGTGCGCATATCCCGGTAGAGGATTACCACGTCCATGTCGGGATTGAGACCCTTCAACTGCAAGGCATACTTGACCGCGCCCTGGCAGCAGATGCGGCTGCAGTTGGGATTCTCTTCGTTCCGTGAGCCCACGCACTGCAC
This sequence comes from Desulfobaccales bacterium, assembly GCA_041648175.1. Classification (NCBI taxonomy): domain Bacteria; kingdom Pseudomonadati; phylum Thermodesulfobacteriota; class Desulfobaccia; order Desulfobaccales; species Desulfobaccales bacterium. The sequence continues at coordinate 172,823 of JBAZPO010000007.1, forward strand.
CATGACCACCCGGTTCCAATCGGCGGCCTCCGTCGGCGCTCGGTGGAGAAAATCGCCCAGTTCCAACTGGGTCATCACCCGGTCATGTTCGCCGTAGAGAAACTCCTTGGGCTGGTATTCATGGGCGCCGGTGGCCACCACGGTAATCCCGTGATCGATTTTCCGTTCGTACATGCCAGGCCCCACCAACACTTCCGTAGTGAAGTTCCCTTTATAGCCGCTGAACCCCACCACCAGAGCCCCGGTGAGCACCTGGATCTTGTCGTGGGCCTTCACCCGCTCCACGAGCCCATCCAGGTAGGTCTGGACGTCCAGGCCCTCGATGGTTTTGTGAATCCGTCGGGCGATGCCGCCCAACTCAGGCTCTTTCTCCAGGAGAATGGTCTCAAAACCCTGGTCCCCCAGGTTGAGGGCGGCATTGAGACCCGCGACCCCGCCGCCGATGACCAGAGCCCGCTGGTTGATGGTCAGGGGCTTCTCGGCCAACGGCTTGAGCAGGGAGGCCCGGGCCACCGCCATGCGCACCAGGTCCTTGGCCTTCTCCGTGGCCTTGTCGTGCTCCTTCATATGCACCCAGGAATCCTGGTTGCGGATATTGGCCATTTCGAAAAGATACTTGTTCAGGCCAGCGTCAATCAAGGTTTCCCGGAACAGAGCCTCATGGGTGATGGGTGTGCAGGCCGCTACCACCACTCGGTTGAGGTTTTGTTCCTCGATGACCTTGGTCATCTGGACCTGAGTATCCTGGGAACAGGTGAACAGGTTGTCTTCCACGTAGGCCACATGGGGCAGCCTCTTGGCGTAGGCTGAGAGCTCTGGGACGTTGACGATGCCGCCGATGTTGATGCCACAGTTGCAAACGAACACCCCGATGCGGGGTTCGTCTTCCGGTTTAATGTCTTTGGGCGTAGGGATTTGCCGGGTCTTGGTCTGGGTCCAGCGCACGTTCCCCAGGGTGGCGCTCACTGCGCCGGCTGCCGCGGATGCCTGCATGACCGATTCGGGGATGTCCTTGGGTCCCTGCATGGCCCCGCAGACATAGATGCCCTCCTTAGAGGCGGACACGGGAGCGATAGGGGAGGTGGCCATAAAATCATGGGAATTGGTATCAACCCCCAGGGTTTGGGCCAACTTTTTGGCCAGAGGATTCACTTCCATGCCCACCGACAGCACGACCATATCGAAGGCTTCGGTCTTCTCTTCCCCGCTTTCGTCGGCATACCGGATGGCTAAGTTGTCACCCTCCAGCGCATCGATGCTGTGAATGCGGGAGCGGATAAACCGCACCCCGTGTTCGTCTTTGGCACGGTTGTAGTAGAGTTCGAAATCCTTGCCGAAGGTCCGCATATCCATGAAAAAGATCGCGGTATCCAGCGGATAGGGCGCATGCTCCTTGGAGATCACCGCTTCCTTGATGGCATACATGCAGCAGACCGAGGAGCAGTAGGTATGGTACTTCACGTCCCGGGAACCCACGCATTGCAGCCAGGCGATCTTCTTCGGTTCGGCGTGGTCTGAGGGCCGGACCAGGTGCCCGCCGAAGGGCCCGGAGGCCGAGAGAATCCGCTCGAACTCCAGGGAGGTCACCACATTAGGAAGTTTGTCGTATTGGTAGGAGCCGCACTTGTTGGGGTTGAAGGTTTGAAATCCCGGTGACAGGATCACGGCCCCGACTTCCAGGGTGACTCGCTCATCCTGCATCTTATAGTCTATGGCATCGGCCGGGCAGGCCTTCTCACAGGCCCCGCAATCCCCGGTGAGGAAGTGGACGCAACTGTCTCGTTCAATGACCGGGGCGGCCGGGACCGCCTGGGGATAGAGGCGGTAGATGTTCCCCCGGCGGGCCAGACCGGCGTTAAATTCGTCGAGCTTAGGAATCGGGACCTTGCCGCTAATCTTGGCGATGTCCTTGATGTGGCCGGTAGGGCACACGAACGCGCAGGCGCCGCAGGTTCGGCAGACCTGGGAAAATTCCCCGAAGGGGGTGGTCACCATGCGGCGGGCGCCCCGGCCGACAATGCCGATGCCCCCCACGCCCTGCAATTCCGAACAAACCCGGGTGCACAGGCCGCAAAGCACACAATCATCTTTGCCCTTCGCGAAGCTGGGCTCGTTGACCCCCAGTTGCTTGGCAATTTCCGCCAGGACGGGCACGTCTGGGCAGCGCGACCACAGCAGATCGATGACCATCCGCCGCCTTTTCTGCACCAGTTCCGAATCGGTGACCACCGTGATGCCCTCGGCCACCGGATAGGTGCAGGACGCGGTGCGGATGGTGCGGTTGCCGGCGGTCACCTCCACCAGGCACAGGCGGCAACCACCGTAAGGTTTGATGGCCTCATAGTAGCACAGGGTGGGAATGCTCACCCCCACCTTGCGAGCCGCTTCCAGGACGGTGGTTCCTTCGGGAACTTCTACTGGACGATCGTTAATGGTTAACCTGACCATAATGTACCTCTTTTACTCCACGGTGATGGCATCGAACTTACACGAATCAAAGCAAACGCCGCATTTGATGCACTTTTCCTGGAGAATGCGATGGGCCTCTTTCTTTACCCCTTCGACGGCCTCGGCCGGACACTTGATCCGGCAGAGCCCGCAGCCGTTGCACACGTCTTCGGTCACGCTATAGGTTATCAGGGCCTTGCAGACCTTGGCCGGGCAACGTTTGGCCCAGATGTGGGCCTCATATTCTTCCCGGAAGTATTTGATGGTGGTCAGCACCGGGTTAGGAGCGGTGCTGCCCAGGCCACAGAGGGAGGAATCGATGATCATCTCGGAAAGCTCTTGCAATCTCTCGATGTCCCCTTCCTGACCTTTTCCGTCGGTGATGGCCTCAAGCATCTCCATCAGTCTCAGGGTGCCTTCCCGGCAAGGGGTGCACTTGCCACAAGACTCGTCCTTGGTGAAATCAATGAAGTATTTGGCCACATTAACCATGCAGTCCCGTTCGTCCATGACGATCATGCCGCCGGAGCCCATGATGGAACCCAAGGCCGCCAGTGACTGGTAATCTACCGGGGTGTCCAGGTGTTGCTCGGGGATGCAGCCCCCCGAGGGGCCACCGGTCTGAACCGCCTTGAAGCGTTGGTCATTGGCGATGCCGCCGCCGATGTCGAAAATCATCTCTCGCAAGGTGGTGCCCAAGGGAATCTCCACCAAGCCGGTATTCTTGACTTTGCCCACCAGAGAGAAAACGGTGGTGCCTTTGGCTTCCTTGGTCCCGTAGGAAGCATACCACTGGGCCCCCCGCATAATAATAGGTGCGATGTGGGACCAGGTCTTGACATTGTTGATGGTGGTGGGCTTGCCCCACAGGCCGCTCTGGGCCGGGAACGGGGGCTTGGGCCGGGGCTCACCGACCTTGCCTTCAATGGAGGCGATGAGGGCCGTTTCTTCCCCGCAGACAAAGGCGCCGGCGCCTTCCCGGATCTCCAGCTTAAAGGAGAAGTCCTTGCCAAAGATATTATCTCCCAAGAGACCCCGCTCTTGGGCCTGGGAAATGGCGATCTCCAGACGCTGGATGGCCAGGGGATATTCGGCCCGGCAGTAGATATAGCCGTAGTTGACACCCATGGCGTAGGCGCCGATGGCCATGCCTTCCAATACTGCGTGGGGGTCGCCTTCCAGGATCCCGCGGTCCATAAAGGCTCCCGGGTCCCCTTCATCGGCATTGCAGATAACGTACTTGACGTCCCCCGGGGCTTTCCGGCAGAACTCCCATTTGAGACCGGTGGGGAAGCCAGCGCCGCCCCGCCCCCGCAGGCCCGAGGCCTTGATCTCATCAATGACCTGCTCCGGGGTCATCTCCGTCAGCACTCGGTGCAGGGCTTTGTAACCCCCCCGGGCGATGTACTCCTCAAGGTGCTCCGGATTGATGAAGCCGCAATTCCTGAGGGCAATCTTCACCTGATTTTTAAAGAAGGGTACTTCCTCGTATCTGGCGACCTCAACACCCAGCGACGGGGGATGGGGATTGGCATAAGACCATTTGGTTGCATCGATAAGAAACTCTTCCTGGTCGATGCGGCAGAGCAGATTTTCAAGATAAACTTCCCCTGCCTGCACCGCTTCCACCAGCTTTTCCGCCTTTTCCGGGGTCATGTCATCGTAAGTGAGGCGTACCTGTTTGGGATAAACCACGTCCACCAGGGGTTCCCGCTGACAAAAACCGATGCAGCCGGTCTTCTCCAGAGCCACATCCAGCCCAAGTTCGCCGATTTTCTTCTCCAGGGCCGCATAGACCTTGTCGGCGCCGGAGGAAATACCGCAGGTGGCCATGCCCACCATGATCTTGATCTTTTTAGGATAGGTCAGGGCCAAGCCCTGCTGTTTGATTTGCTCGAGTTGCTCCAGACTGGTGATTTTCATGTGAGCTGTTCCTCCTCCCGCCCATAGGATTCGGCGTATGATTTCAGGATCTTGGGCACAGCAGAGGGGCTCAAGCGGCCGAAGGTGTCATCGCCTACCCGCATGGCCGGGGCCAGGGCGCAACAGCCGATGCAGCGCACCACCTCCAGGGAGAACATGAAGTCCTCGGTAGTCTGGCCATGCTTGATGCCCAGCTCCCGTTCCAGCCGGTCCAGAAGCCTGGGAGAACCCTTGACAAAACAGCCCGTGCCCAGGCAGACGCTGATGATATGCTTGCCCCGGGGAACCAGGCTGAAGGCGTTGTAGAAAGTGGCCACCCGTAGAATTTCGGAGACGGGTATCCTGAGCTCATCGGATACATGCTCTATGGCGCAGCGGGGGAGCCAGTTAAATTTCTTATTGACGCCGAGCAAGATGGGCAGGAGATTACCCGGGGTTTCCCGGTACCGGTCAATGATGGCGGCCACTAAGTCTTCGTCGGTGGCCTGGGCGTACGCGGTGCGGGCCGCCCGCTCATCTTCCGGTAACTGCACCTGGTAGCGGATGGGGCAGGCTTCCAGGCACACGCCGCAGCCGGTACATTTGCTCAAATCCACGGTGCGGGCCTTTTTGAGCACCTCCACCTGAAAGCGGCCTGGCTCGCCAGTAATGCCCGTCACGTCGGCGAGGGTATGAATCTCGATGTTCAGGTGGCGGCCGCATTCCACCAGTTTCGGAGAAATAATGCACATGGCGCAGTCATTGGTGGGGAAGGTCTTGTCCAATTGAGCCATAACCCCGCCGATGGCCGGCTTGTTTTCAACCAGGTGAACATAGAAGCCGGAGTTGGCCAGGTCCAGGGCCGCCTGAATCCCGGCTACGCCTCCGCCTACCACCATCACGGAGCCCACATTGTCGGTACTCCGGGACGATTCTTGAGCCGTGGTAACATTCTCTTGGGGCATAGGTTTATCCCTTGTAAGATTCTCTTAAGACGCCTACAAACCGGCGGCGCCCAGGATCGACGGCAATTTATCTTCCCACCCAATGGTGGCGATGAGCACTCCCGGGAATCCCTTCTGTTTAATGGCCGCTGCAAATTCCGCCGCGATCTGCACACACTCCCGCACCCGGTCGGCGGCTTTGTGAATCCGCGTGATGTACTCTTCCGGGATTTTCATCTCCAGATGGCGGTTGATATAGCGTGCCATGCCCACACTCTTGAGGAGCAGCACTGTGGGGATGATGGCCGCCGGGCGGCTTCCCGCCTGCTTTTTGAAATTCTCCAAGACCGCTACGTCGAAAACTGGCTGAGTAGTAAAAAATCGGGCCCCCGCAGCAATTTTTTTATCCAGGTCCGCCAACTCCGTCTTCAGGCCTTCGGACCCGGCCGGCACCTTGACCGTAGACCCCACCAGGAATTGGGGCGCCCCTTTAAGGTCCACCCCGGCCATATCCCGGCCGCCCCGCAAGGTGCCGATGGCGGAGATCAACTCCAGGAGATTGATGTCATAAACGGCCTTGGCCTCATGATGGTCGCCGTGGGTGATCTCCTCTCCGGCCACCGCCATAACATTGGGGATTCCCAGAGCCTGGGCCGCCAGCAGGTCGCCTTGCAGCGCCAGGCGATTGCGGTCCCGGCAGCAAACCTGCAACACCGTTTCCACTCCCTTGGTCTGTAAGAGGAGCGCGCCGCCCAGAGAGCTCAACCGCATGACCGCGTTGTTCATCTCCGGAACCACAAAGGCGTCCACCATGCGTTTGACACTGTTGGCGTTGGCCACCATGTCGGAAATATCCGTACCTTTGGGCGGCTCCATTTCCGCCAGAATGACGAATTCACCGGAAATCAATTTCTCTTGTAATGGCATCGCGGTCCCTCTCAGAGATTATTGGGATGATCGCACCATGGCGTTGGAGATGGCTAATATGAGATCATCCTCGCCAAAGGAATTGACATGATAATAAAATATTCCTTGCTGGCGGATGCGGCTTTCCTGTTCGGCATTATTCTCGTCGGCAGTAATGATGATGGGCAGTTTGCGATCCAGGCCTTTAATAATGGAGATGGCCTCGTAGCCCATTTCTTCCGGGAGACGCACATCCATGACCAGCACTTGAATCTTTTCATTCTGCAGGGTCATGAGCAGATCTTTAATATTGTCCACCGCCTTGAGCCGGTGCCCCTGTTCGGTGACCCAAAAATTCAGGCTCTGGGCCAATTCGCACCCACGTTCGGCCACCAGCAGCGTGTTGCATTTTTCCTTCATGTAAGACCCCGGCTGAATCCACCAGAATTCCTGCCGCGTTAAGCCAATCTGCATTTTGTTATGCAAAGGCTATGCCCTCAAAGCAAAGATTGTGAAAACTCGCACACCATGCGACTTTCAGGGCAGGAACGTTTTGGCGCGAAGCTTGGGGAAAGAGGTCATTTTGGGACAAAAAAATCGGCCGAACAAGGTAATATATTGAAATTACAGGAAAACAGTAAGTATGGGTAAAAATGTCACATTTGTTACCATTTTGCTAGAAAGTTTTACAGGGAAGATGGCGGCGGAGGGTTTTAACGGGAAACCTAAACCCAATGCTGTTCACTTAAGCACTTGTAGGGGCGGGGTCTCCCCGCCCTGGTTCAAAATTGACACGGGCTGGGCGGGGAAACCCCGCCCCAACATCCGAATAGATATCGCAAATGCTTAAGTGAACAGCATTGAACCTAAACCCACATCTCGCTACTACCGTCTGAGATCGGGTCCACCAGGATGATGACCAGGAGGAACAGCAGAATGGCCACGGCCACAATAACGAAGTGATTCGTCATGGCTGCATGCAGAATGTCGACAGGTTTTCTATACATCGGGTTCGGGATCGGGATCGGAAAGATGTTATTGAAAGTTATGCAAATTAAATGCCAAATTAAATAACCTATTGATAACAATTAATAAATTTAAAAAAATTATAAAGCTTCATGTTTCAATCTATCAATAATGTTCACGTTATGAAAAGACTGTGGTTATAGCATGAAGCATTGAACCTGCCGCGAGGACTCGCTGGCCCCATTTGCTTCCTCATCGTCCTGTGATAAATTTACCCGCATAGTCTGAGCCGCTGCGGCTTCCAGATGGCAAGCCGTAGATAGAAATAATTATCGTATTTTTTCAATTAGTTAACTGTGGTCATTTGAGGTTGAGAGCTCTTAACTTAACGTTTGCTCCGGCCGTTGGTCCAATCCAGTGAAAGCCAAACCACCCCTGGGGTGGGAACATCTTAAGGACATTCAGCGCTGGATTTCCTGACGTACCCGGAGGATGAAGCAATGAAAACCTGGACCAAAAGCATCGTAACCGGCCTGCTGATGGGCGTGGTTATCCTGGGAAGTCTTCCTGCTTTGGCTAACCCCCGCGGGCCTTGCATCGACAGACGGGAAATGAACCAGCAACATCGCATCCACCAGGGGCTCCGGGCAGGGCGGCTGACCCCCGGAGAATACCGCCGTCTCGAACACCAGCAAGGGCGCATCCGCATGGCTGAGGCCCGGATGCGGGCCGACGGCCGCCTGGATCGCCATGAGCGGGCCCGGCTAAACCGGATGGAAAACCACGCCAGCCGCAACATTTATCAGTACAATCACAACAACTGGAGACCGGGCTGGCATTAATCCAAGAGGACAGACGCCGGGGGCGGTAACTCGCCCCCCGGATAGCACCACGGTGTTGTCATAATCCAATCGGTCTTTCCGTCATTGCCTTACCCGGAGACTGACCCCAAAGGGTCTGACATGACCAAAACAATTTTGCAAGTCTTATTGGTGATCACCATCGTAGCCTCAAGCCTGGCCTGCGCAGCCAAACGTCCTGTCCTTAGCCCCAATGCGCAACTCGACGCGGTGGGGATGGACGCAGCCCAGCAGGATATCGATGATTGTCTGCGGCGGGTAAACGAAGGGGGGCTGGAATCCGGGCAAGCCGGCAAGGTTGCCAGCTCCACTGCCATTGGAGCCGCGACCGGGGCCGCGGTGGGTGCGGTGGCTGGGGCGGTGGTCGGAGCTGCTGGCCGAGGCGCGGCCGCAGGAGCAGCCGGGGGCGGTACCGGCGGCCTTATCCGGGGACTCTTTCATGCCGGGGACCGGGGCCTTAATCCGGAGCAGCGGCAGCTGGTGGAACAATGCCTCCGCGACAAGGGCTATGAGGTCAGCGGGTGGAAATAGAGACGGTCCCCTAATAACTCACTCATATATGCCAATCAAATTGATAACTATCTGGCATTCTTGTGACTTATTGATAAAGGCAAGTAATCCGCCAGCTTTTGTCTGTATCAATATAGGGATCAGAAGTGATAGCTGGTCCGGAACAGGAAACTGAATTGATAGGCTTCCAAATTAATATCCACACTGCTAAAGCTATAAGTGGGTGAAGCATAACGGAACCGGAAACCCGCGTCCAGAGAGATGTTTTTCAAGGCAAAGAAGCGAAGCCCCGTTTCGGTGACCAAGGCGATAGTCGTCGAACTACGGTTCCCCAAGCCAAAGTCGCCAGAATCCATACCGCTGAAGAGGACAGCAGGACCCACACCCAGGTAGGGATGCAACCTCCCCGCAGGCACCTCAGCGTCCGGCAGGAAGCCGTAATGGGTCATAACCAAAAAAGTCCAGGCGGCCATGAAACCTTCTTGCCGGGGGAGAGTTTCCCGCACGTTACTTGGAGTGAAAGTAAGAGTTTGTGAAGGCAAGTCGAAACGGTTGTAGGTGAAGTCAGTGGCCAAACTGAAATATTTCATCCAGTCCGGCCAATTATAACCCCCGAAACCTGTATTGATGAAGTCATAGCCAATAGTGACGCCGCCAATTACCGCGGGATTGACCCGTGCTTGCTTAACCGTATCAAATCCGTTATTAGCTTTAAGGTCGGTGTTCGCCGCAAAATTTCCCCCCAGCTCAACCCCCGCCCACATGGCGGTATTGGCCACGTTGGGCATGGACACTAAGGTCAGCGCCAAGAAAACCAACCCTATAAGCCGATAAGCTTTAATTTTCATTGAATTATCGCCACTTAATCTCTCGAATATTTTTGGTTTCGGTCATGCATTAAAACTTATAGCGTTTGCCAAGAGTTTTTTCCGTAATAGGAGATACTTTAACACCCTAAATCCCCCCTAACCCCCCTTTGGTAAAGGGGGGAACTATAAGGAATTACTCATAAAGTCACCCTTTGAAAAAGGGGGATTTAGGGGGATTTAAGAATCAGCCAGCGGCATAAATTTATGGCAAACGCTATATCTAAAGTTTTCCTCTTTTATGGCCCGATCATCTTCTTGAACGCAAAATAGCACAAGTCTTCCTTGGACTGAACCTTTTTTTAAATAATGAAGATATCAATTTATATTTGTATTCATATGGGATCCCGGGGCGCCGCCAAGCATTTTGCAATGGCCGGGGGACTGATTTTATTATGAGGGCGATGAGCTCTTTCCAGGTCGTTTGGCTAAACAGAGACGACGGCATTGCACCAGCGCTTGTCCGTGATGGCTTAATGGGGCTCGTCTGCAGGCGGGTCGAACAGCGTGGGTTGTGGTACGCCCCGGAGTTGGCGCCGCCGGGAGCGGGCTAGGCGCGGCAGACCCATGGGGTCCAGGCTGCCGGCCTCAAGATTCTCCAGGACCTCTTGGGCCCGGGCGATGACTTCCGGGGGCACGCCGGCCAGCTTTGCCACTTGGATGCCGTAGCTCTGGGGAGCCGCGCCGGGAGCCAGCCTGTGGAGGAAGACGATGTCCCCTGCGGATTCCGTCACCAGTACCTGGAAGTTTTCCACCCGGGGCTTGAGACGGCTCAGTTCCGTAAGTTCCTGATAGTGGGTGGCAAACAGGGTTTTGACGCCCACGCCTTTAAGGTCGTGGAGATGTTCCGCCACGGCCCAGGCCAGGGACAGGCCGTCAAAGGTCGAGGTTCCCCGGCCGATCTCATCCAAAATTACCAGGCTCCGGGGGGTAGCCTGGTGCAGAATGCGCGCGGTTTCGTGCATCTCCACCAGGAAGGTGCTCTGGCCCCGGCCGATGTCATCCACTGCCCCCACCCGGGTAAAGATGCGGTCAGTGAGCCCGATCACCGCCGCCGCGGCCGGGACAAAGCTGCCCATGTGGGCCAGAAGCACAGTCAGGGCCACCTGGCGCAAAATGGTGGATTTGCCGCTCATATTGGGACCGGTCACGATGAGCACCTGGGAGTCCCCGGCCAGAACAACGTCGTTAGGCACGAAGCTGCCGGCCGGCAGGAGCCGTTCGATCACCGGATGGCGACCTTGTATGATCTTGAGCACTGGCTCGGCCACAATCTGAGGACGGCTGTATTGATGCAGGGCGGCCAGTTCCGCTAAGGCGGCGCACACGTCCAGAATACCCAGCGCCCGGGCCACTTGCTTGAGGCGAAGAGCCTCCTCCCCCAACTGCCGGCGTAACTCCTGAAACAGCTCCGTTTCCTTTTTGAGGCGCGCTTCTTCCGCGCCCAGGACCCGGGACTCATACTCCTTCAAGCCCTCGGTGATGTAGCGTTCGGCATTCACCAGGGTCTGTTTGCGGATGTAATCCGGCGGCACCAGATGCAGGTTGGCCTTAGATACCTCCAGGTAGTAGCCGAAAACCTTGTTATAGTGCACCTTCAGGGAGTTGATGCCGGTCCTGGCCCGCTCCGTGGCCACCAGGCGGGCGATCCAGTCTTTGCCTTCCCGGGACAGCACGATGAGTTCGTCCAACCCGGGGTCGAACCCCTCCCGGATGATGCCGCCGGCCTGGAGATTGGCCGGAGGGTCATCCACCAGGGCCCGGCCTATCAGGTTCTGGAGTTCGGGCAGGCCGTCCAGGTCAGCCGCCACCTGAGCCACCAATGAGGGAAGCTCATCGGGCAACAAGGCCTGCAAAAGCGGGACTCGAGCCAGGGCCTCTTTAACGGCCCCGACTTCCCGGGGCGTGGCCTGTTCCAGGGCCACCCGGGCGGTGAGGCGTTCCAAATCCCCCAACCCTTTCAAGGTCTGACGCCAGCGCTGACGCAACAGGCCGCTATCTTTGAAAAACGCAACAGCGTCCAGGCGGGCGTTGATCTCGGTCTGGTCTTGCAAAGGATAACGCAGCCACTGGCTCAGGCGCCGGGCCCCCATAGGGGTGATGGTGTCGTCCAGGGTTTCCAGCAGCGACCCCTGCCGGGACCGGCTGCGCCAGGTTTCGAAAATTTCCAGGTGGCGCAGCGTAGCCTCATCCAGCCCCAGAAAGTCGTCTCGGCGGTAAGCCAGCAGGCGGTCCAGGTGGGGGAGGTTAGGAGTATAAGAATCTTTGAGATACCGGAGGATGGCTCCGGCCGCGGCCACCCCCAACTGGTAGGCCTCAAGTCCGAAGCCGTCCAGGAAGAGGGTTCCCAAAGCCTGTCCCACTTCCCGGCGGGCCGCTTCCGGATCAAACCCATAGGCAGATACCACCCGCTGCGTCGGAGGAGTGTCGAAGGGGACCAGGGCGGGAGCCAGGAGGGCCGGGTCCAGATTATCCGGGACCACCAATTCCGCGGGTTTCAGCCGCCATAACTCATCACCCAAGGCATCGGCGCCCACGCCCTCGGTGAGGCGGAATTCCCCGGTGGACAGCTCCAGGAAAGCCAGGCCCCAACGGGCGCCCTTAAAAGTCACCGCGGCCAGGTAATTGTCGGCCCGGGCATCCAGGGCGGCGAGGTCAACCACCGTGCCCCGGGTAAGGATGCGGGTGACTTCCCGGCGCACCAGGCCCTTAGCTTGGCCTGGGTCTTCCGTTTGGTCGCACACCACCACCTTGAAGCCCTGCTCTAAAAGGCGCGGGATGTAGCTCGCGGCCGCATGGATGGGGAAGCCGGCCAGAGGAACACGGTCGTCTCCCTGGCGCGAACGGGAGGTGAGGGTAATGTTGAGAGCCCGGGCCGCGACCTCAGCGTCATTGAAAAAGGTCTCGTAAAAATCACCTATCTGAAAGAGCACCAAAGCATCGGCGTACCGGTCCTTGAGGGACAAGTACTGCTTCAACATGGGGGTGATTTTGTCCGGGGGTGGAGCGGTCATGGCGACAACTGACGACCTGGGTGGAGGGCCGAAGAGGCGTCGGGCTTCTTCCGCCCTCTTAAGAACCGGGGCGTCCCCGCATTATTCGGATGGAGGGACAACCCGGGGTTCGGGGGCCGTCACCGAACTTTCTGCGGTGGCGCTGGCCTGCTTCAGTTCCCTGGCCAGGATTTCCAGGTTATGCCGAAGCTGGCGGATGGTCTGGCGGCCCTTCACCAGCTCATAAATGCCGTAAAGCGAGGTGGTGAACACCCCCAGGAAAAAACAGAATAGAATAATGACCCAAAGATGAATATCCGGACTCTGGAGGGTGAAGAAATAGAGGTCCATCTTAACGCGCACGGCATGCTTGAGCATGTCCAGGTTTTCGACGATAAAGACGATACCCAGGAGGACGATAACCGTGGAGATGATTATTTTAACGAAACGCATGTCTTATCCTCATCTGGCATGGCCTGGAAATGGGGCGCCAGGCGTTCATAAGTCTGACGGAAGTGCTCCGGAATCACCCGGACATCGGCAAACACCGGGATAAAATTGGTGTCGCCGTTCCAGCGGGGCACAATATGAAAATGGAGATGGCTTTCCACCCCGGCCCCGGCGACGATCCCCAGGTTGAGGCCCACATTGAAGCCATCGGGGCGCATGAGGCGCTTCAAGAGGGTCAGCGACTCCCGGACTTTGGTCATAAGATCCAGCATCTCAGCCGGGGTCAGATCATCCAAGCCGGGAGTGTGGCGGATCGGGGAGACCAACAGATGGCCGTTAATATAAGGATACTTGTTCATCATGATGCGGGTGAGGCTGCCGCTGAACAGCACCAGCCGTTCCGCCAGGTCTTCTCCGGGTTCGGGGCAGAAAATGCAGCCCGGGGTTTTATCTTCCCCCAGGATGTACTCCATGCGCCACGGGGCCCACAACACTTTCATGTTGGCCCCACCCTGCTCACCGATGATCCACGGATTCTCATATCGTTGAAATATAGCACGATTGGGGAGAGATTCAAGGGCTTTTCTTCCGGTCGGGGCCGCGGGTAAAGCGAGCCGGTCTTCTAAAGTTGATCAAGCCAGAGTGGCGCCGCCGCCCTCGGCGGCGTTTGGACATATTTAGGCAAGGAGGCTAAAAGCCGGTCTGACCCGGCCCACCTCTTCTTTTCGGTGGTTGAGGATCGGTGGCTGCCGGAAGGCGGCCAGGGCTGCCGTTGCCGCGGGGGTGAGCACTCCCATTTGCTCCAGGATGGCCACTACGGTGGGGTTAAGGGCCCGCACCGCGCCATCCTCGATCTTAAAGGCCACCCCGAGGCCGTCCTCCATCAGGCTTAAACCATAGCCCCCTTCGGACCCGGACTTGGCAAAGAGCTTGCCCGGCAGGGCTTCCATGGCGGTGGTCTCCAGCCGGCCATCCCCGGCGATGAACTTGGGATTGGCCAGGATCGCGGCCATGAGTATCCCTCCGGGCGAATCCGGTTTGGCCCCCGCCAGGCGGGCATAACCCAAGGCGATGTTTTTCAAAGGCATATAGAAAACCGGTGCGCCGCAGCCGTCAATAGCCACGGTGATCTGTGGCGGCGGCACCCCCACCATCCGGGCCACCGCGCCCAGGATGAGTTTTTGCACCGGGTGCTCCTGGTCCAGGTAGTTATCGACCGGCCAGCCGTGATGGACGCAGAGGGTCAACATGGCCGCGTGCTTGCCGGCACAGGTATGATGCAGGGGGCCGGGTTTTTCCCCGGCCTTCGCCAACGCCTGGGCCGAGGGGCGATGCAGGGGCGGATGCGCGCCGCATTGCAGGACCTCCGGGGTGAGCTTCAAGCGTTCCAGGACCCGCTTGACCAGGTCCACCTGAAAATCCTGGCCGCTCAACGACCCGGAAAACAGGGCCACCTCTTCCGGCCCGAACCCAAAGGCGTCCGCGGCCCCGGTGGTCAGAACCGGCAAAGCCTGAAAAGGCTTGGCCAGGGAACGCATGCACACCTGCACCTCAGGGTCGCCCAGGCTATGGCGCAGGTTGCCCTGGGCGTCTATCACCACGATGTGGCCCCGGTGACAACTTTCCACCCGGGCGCCCCGGGTTACTTCGATTAAGACAGGAGGGGTTATTTTACTTGGCATATTTTTCCCTTAATTTAGAGATGGCTTTCAGCGGTCAGCTTAGAGATGCGAGAGGATAACACAACTGGGCATGAGCATTCTATTAGAGAAACCGATAAGGTCTTCACCTAAAATTGGTCATCCTTCCTTAAAAATCCTTAGGCACTTATTGATTCCAAAAAATGTATCATTTCTGATTATGGCTTGCCATTGGCTCAGGGTCTCGCCGATCCCTGCTACTGATTTATCGATCTTTTTTGCTGGTACACCAAAAAAACCACCAACGTAGCCGAATTGTCTGCTCAATTCCAAAAGGGCAATGTCAGGCCAGAATACCAGAATTCGCGAAAGTCCATCAGCAATTTCCTCTTTTGTATCGAGCTTAACAATTCTTGCTAATCTACTGCTCTGTTTAGGGAGTGATAATTGGAGCGAGTTCTGAATTAAAGAGCGAACCTGCGCTAATCTTTTTGATCTCTCTTTATGCGGCGTCTTAGCTAAAAGATGACAAGCGCAACCAAATGGTATACTAAATATAATAAATAATGTCTTATTGAAATCTGAATCTGAATTTAATTCTTTATTATCTATCAAACTTATGTAGTCTGATATCGGATTAAAGTTTCTGAAAGCCCTATAACCGGGAAGATATCTCAAAGCAATAAGGCAGTCATTAAAATTATATCCCGTCATTTCTAGAAGGGGTAAAATATCAATGTCACCTAAATCGAAATATTGTTTCAGCAAGTCTAAAAACTTTTTAGTTTGGCCGTTTGCATTATATATCTTTATAAGTTCTAAGAGACTATTATAGTCTTCATTCGATAATTCGGTTCGAAATTTAAAAAATAGAATCGCTTGTTCAATATAACTAGAATCTTCTGGCCACAGTTTTGACAATATCATAGCTTTCAGATCGAGAAGGCCAGTGTGATGAGGAACTATTTCTAATCCCGCGTTAACTTGACTTAACGCCTCTGAAAGATTACCCATTTCAAAATATGCTTGACTTAACCAGTACCAAGCTAAAGGCCAGCGAATCGCAATTGAGCTATCGATTTCAATTGCTTTTAGAATTAGGTCAGCGGCTTCTTGTGCTTTTCCAAAGATTCTGAATAAGGTAACCCCCTTGCTTGCCAATGCCTCTGGGAGATCACTATTAATAGCAAGAGCTTTGTCGTAACAATTAATCTCCTCATTATAATTATGAAGATGGAAATATACTGCTCCTAAGTTTTTCCAAACTGATGCTTGCCGTGGATCATACTCAATTGCTAAAAGAAATTCTTTTTTTGCTGCCTTATGTTCACCTAATGAATGAAGAACATTGCCATAATTATAGTGATCAACCCAACGTTTACTATTTTTTGCAATTCTTTCAAAGATATTTTTGGCTAATAGAAGGTTGGCTTTAAGTCCCGTTTGAATTCCAGCTTCTGTTAAAATACATGCTTTTAATAACCAATTATTGTTATCATTCTCATAAAGAGAAATAGCACGATTTATGCTTAAGAGAGCCTCATTATAGTGAAATAGCGAGTATTGGCACCAAGCAAGGGCTTGCCATAGTCGGACATTTTTGTCATTCATTTTGAGTAAGGTCTTGAATTCCACAGAAGCAGCTTCATATTCGGCTTGCCGGAAGAGAACCCAAGCCTTTTCGTTACCTTGATCCGGGGCTGGTGGTATTGGTTCTGATCTCGTAGGTTTTCTAATTGAAATCGATTCTGGCACGGCGAGATACTTTGCGGCTAAATCTGGGTGAACTTCCTCAAGACGATGTCGTAACCATTCGCGGTCATAAATGATGAGACCCCACTGGTACTTATTGGCAACTATTGATGCAAGTTGATCCCGTTTCCGCCCTGTTACTTTTCTGCTTGTTACGAAAACGTAGCTATCGATCTTATGATCGTGCTTGCATACTTTTTCCAGCTCTCGCTTCAGTTTGCCTTCCCATCGTTCTTCAAGGGAATACTGAAAGAATGTTATTCCCCCGGTGTATTTAATTCCTTTTAGTGAGTGGATTTCAGCATCACGTCCCCGATCATGTGTGCCCCCAATTGGTACGATATCTTTGTAACCCTCGCGAGAAAGCAAATCCGTGCATAATCGCTCAAAGCGACTCCCATCCATCTCATTGTCGAGTGTCCATAAGATACGATTAAACATAGTGCTTAATGCAAATGAAACTTGTGCGGGGTTTCCCTATGGTTCTCAAGCAAATTTTTTGTCGTCATCTATCACACAGGCCTTCGCCGACCGCAGACAGTTCCCCTCACCGCCACCACGCCGCATACAGCAATGCCAGAGTGAGGCTCAGGCCCATGAAAAAGTGGGTCTGGATGGTGAGGGCCTGGGCTGCGACAAATTCGGGGTCGGTATTGGCGGTGCGGAAGACCAGGCGTACGGCCCGCCAGGCCAGGGGCAGCGTCACCAGACCCGCGACAATGAGATCGGGCAAATGGAACAATTCTATGAGGACAAAGAGGCTGAGAAAAGGCCCCAGCATCAGTCCGGCATAGACCCAGCGGGAAAGCCTTAAACCCAGCCGGGCCACCAGGTGGTGCTTGGCTGCGGCGATATCCGCCTCCAGGTCGGGAAACTCGTTGATCCAGATGATGGCGGTGATGAGAAAGGCCAGGGGCAGGCTGATCACCGCAGCCAGAAGGCTGAGGTTTCCGGTCTGGACATAATAAGCGCCCCAAGAGAGCAGGGGGCCGAAGGCCAGAAAAATGAGGCCCTCTCCCAGGCCGCCGCTCATGAGCTGCATGGGCGAGGCGGAATAGCACACGGCCGCGGCCAAACCCAGCAGGCCGATAAAGGCCACCCAAGGCCGGCCCAGGTAAATCAAGGTGAGGCCGCATCCGACCCCCACGGCGAACAAGGCGTGGGCCATGGTCTTGACCGCCGCCGGGCTCATCTGCCGGTTCTGAATCACCCGGCTGCCGCCGCTAAAGGGCGTTACGTTAAGGTTCAGGGGGTCACTGCCGAAAGAGTCATAGTAGTCGTTGATCAGATTGGCCCCGCACTGCAAGGCTGCCACCCCCAGAGCAGTAAGGCCAAACCGCAGGAGGTTCCAGGTGTGGTCATGGAAATAGGCCAGGGCCGCGGCCACCGCCACCGGAAAGAGCGACCCGGTAAGGAAGGGAAGCCGTACAGCCCGCACATAGACCGATAATCTCATAAACATTACCTCGGTAAGCGATTATAGGGCTTTCGGCCGGAAACTGTCAACGCCGGACCAAGAGATTTTCGTTGCAGGATAAACGTAAACGGGTTAATAAAAACAGGTTGACAATTGGATTGCCAGGGAGGCTCGGACTGCCCATGTCTGTCTTCCCAAAAATTATCTTGTGAGGAGGTTAATTATGGGTCGCCCGAAGATTACGGTGGTAGGGGCGGGAAACGTCGGCGCTACGTGTGCCCATTGGGCTGCCGCCCGGGAGTTGGGCGATGTGGTGCTCGTGGATGTGGTGGAAGGCATGCCCCAGGGCAAAGCCCTGGATCTGATGCAGGCGCGCCCGGTCTTCGGCTTTAATGCCGAGATCGTGGGGACCAATGACTACGCGGCCACGAAAGATTCCCAGGTCGTCATCATCACCGCCGGCATCGCCCGGAAACCGGGGATGAGCCGGGAAGATTTGATCAATACCAATAAAAACATCGTGGCCACGGTGACCAAGGAAGTAATGGCGAAATCACCCGACGCCTTTCTCATTATCGTCAGCAATCCCCTGGACGCCATGTGCTATGTGGCCAAAAAGGTGAGCGGCCTGCCCCGGGAGCGGGTTATGGGTATGGCGGGCATTCTGGATACCGGGCGCTATCGCTGTTTTATCGCCATGGAATTGGGCGTGGCGGTGGAGGAAATTCAGGCCATGGTCCTGGGAGGCCACGGCGATGATATGGTGCCCGTGGTCAGCGCCACCAATATTTCGGGCGTTCCCCTTACCGACCTGTTGGCGCCGGCGCAAATCTCCGCTTTGGTAGAGCGCACCCGCAAAGGCGGCGGGGAAATTGTGGCTCTGCTCAAAACCGGCTCGGCTTATTATGCCCCCTCGGCGGCTGCGGTGCAGATGGCTGAAGCCATCTTAAAGGACCAAAAGCGCTTGGTGCCGGTATCCGCTTACCTCACCGGGGAATATGGCTTGAATGATCTTTACTTCGGCGTCCCGGTGATTTTGGGAGCCGGTGGCATCGAAAAGATTCTGACTATGAAACTGAGCAAAACCGAAGAGGAAATGCTGCAGAAATCCGCCGCCGCCGTGGCCAAGACCCGGGACGAGCTGAAGATGTAAGAAGAACTGGGGGAGGGATCTTGGCCAGGCAAACCCCTCCCCCCTCCAGTCTGGCATCCCACGGCTTAGTCAGTCCCGGGTTAGGCCGGGGGATGGTTCACCTTGCGGAATTGGCGAAGAACTCAGAGATTCGAATGAACGCCGGCCCCAGGACAACTACCATGATAGCCGGAAAGATAAACAGCAAGAGCGGGAAGACCAGTTTGACCGGCGTTTTGGCGGCCAGTTCCTCCAATTTTTTGCGCCGGGTGGTCCGCATATAATCTGATTGGGTTTTTAGGGCTTGACCAATGCTGGTTCCGAAGCGATCGCTTTGAATGAGGATACTACAGAGAGAAATCAACTCATCTACCCCAGTCCGTTCCCCCAGATTTTTCAGAGCCTGTTCCCGTTCCAAACCGGCCATGATCTCAAGATTAACCATAAGCAATTCCCGGGCCATGATGGGACTGCTTTCCATCAAATCATCTGAAACTCGTTTGATGGCGGCGTTTAGCCCTTGACCGGCTTCGACGCAAACCACCATCAGATCCAGGGTATCCGGAAGCGCTTCCCTAATTTTTTTCTGGCGGGCCTTAATCAGGTTATCCAGGATGATGTCTGGGAGTATATAGCCCAAAATGAACAGGACGATGGAGCCCGCGATCAACAAACCTCGCTGAGAGGTTTGCCCCCACCAGAAAAACAGGACCACCACCGGGATGACCAGGAGCAGTCCCATTTTGATCCCAAAAAAGATGGAAATGGCCCGCTCACTATAAATCCCACCCCGGATAAGCCGCTTATGGAGTTCTTTGATCCTGGCACTGTCTTTCCCCAAGTCTAGCTGCTTTTCAAGTTTCTTGATCAGGTCAGCGCTCAAGAAGGCGGGTTTCTCTCCCGCTTGGGTCCGCAGTAAATCGGTTTTGAGACGTAGAGGAGCCTGGAGGCGCCGGCGCGCCAAAGAGTTGCGCTGTTGCAGAAAAAAACCCAGGCAGAAAATAAACCCGCCAATAAAAAGTCCAAAGAGAACGGCCTGTAAGATCAACATTGCCTATACCTTGATATTGACGATCTTGCGAATGAGGAGCATCCCCAGAAGCTGAAAGGCCACGGCGACGCCAGTCATGGCCTGGCCAACCGGATGCCTGAAGAGCACGGACTCATAACCCGGGTTCACTAACATCAGGAGGACAACCAGCACCGGAGGGAGCAGGACGAGGATTAGACCCGATAGCCGGCCTTCCGCAGTTAAGGCGTTCACCTGATTACGTAATTGAAAGCGTTCCCGGATGAGGACTGAAATCTTTTCCAAAATATCCGTCAGGTTGCCTCCGGTCTCCCGTTGGATCAAAACCGCTGTCGTGAAGAAATTTAAATCCCGCAGTTCGATGCGTTTACAGAGGCCGAGCAAGGCGCTACTCATGTCCATGCCATGGGAGAATTCCGAGTAGACAATGGTAAACTCCGTCCCTAAAGGGTCAGGCATCTCTTTGGCAACTTGCTGCAAACCCGATGGAAAGGCATGCCCGGCTTTCAGGCCGCGGGCTAACAGGTCCAGGGCCTCCGGGAGTTGATGTTCGAATTTTTTCAGCCGCTTCTTGCCCTTGCGAACCAGGAAATTATAGGGGATGAACAACCCCACCCCGCAGCCGACTAGGCCCCCTATAATGCCAAATTTCCCCACCCCCACCACCAACCCCACCAGCCCAAACAAAGCGGTAATCACCAGAAAGGTCGACATTTTCCAAGTTAAATTCGCGCGGACCATCAAGGTATGTAAGTGGATGGTGAGTTTGAATTTGTCCAGGTTTTCATCCATAACGGACTTTTTCAGGGTGCTTTTTTTCAGGAGTGTCGCAACGTTCGGGGTCGTTTCGAGACCATCTATTTCTTTGAGGCGCTGTTTTAGGCGTCGCTGCTGATGGCGTTGCGGGTCAGTCAGGAACATGAGGATAGCCCTGATGAGGAAGAAAAAGCACAGAAAAATCAGGAAGGCAAAAACCAGCAGAGAATAATCTTTGGACTGGATCAATTCATGGAGCATGAGAGCCTCCCTGACGGAATCTTGCCCTGGGGCGACATAAGCAGATGGAGGGAAGGGCCCGGATCAAGTGCTTATGGAAAGTCGTCTCCCGCCATCAAGGCTTGCTAGTGATCCTGAAAGAGACTGCTGGGCAACGTGATACCCATGCCCTCCAGGCGTTTCATAAATTTGGGACGAATACCACTGGCCACAAAGCGTCCTTTCACCTTGCGATCCTCGGTAAGCCCCATCATATTGAAAGAGTAGATCTCCTGCATGGTGATCATATCTCCTTCCATGCCGACGATCTCATACAGATTCATCATTTTGCGGGTGCCATCACTCAGACGGGCCAGTTGAATCACCACATGGATGGCGGAGGCAACCTGGTTTCTGATGGCCTTATCGGGCAGGCTGAGGCCAGCCATGGAGACCATGGTTTCCAAGCGGGTCAGGGCATCCCGGGGAGAGTTAGCGTGAATGGTGGCAAGAGACCCGTCGTGACCGGTATTCATGGCTTGTAACATATCCAAAGCTTCACCGCCGCGTACCTCACCCAGGATAATGCGCTCGGGCCGCATACGCAGGGCATTGCGCACCAAGTCCCGCTGGGTGACTTCTCCCTGACCCTCCAAATTTGGGGGACGGGTTTCCAGGCGCACCACATGGTCCTGCTGCAACTGCAGTTCAGCGGAATCTTCAATCGTGATAATGCGCTCATCGAAAGGAATAAAACTGGACAACACGTTGAGGAACGTGGTTTTACCGCTACCGGTGCCGCCGGAGATTAGGATGTTGAGACGGGCCCGAACCATTCCCTTCAGGGCCTCGGCCATGTCAGCGGTGACGGCGCCGAATCCGATTAAGTCTTCTACGGTTATGGGGATACGGGAGAATTTCCGGATCGAGAGGGCCGGTCCATCAAGTGCCAAGGGAGGAATGATGGCATTTACCCGGGAGCCGTCAGGGAGACGGGCATCCACCATGGGACTGGATTCATCGATGCGGCGTCCTACCCCGGCAGCTATTTTTTCAATAATTTTAAGTAAATGTGCGTTATCAGTAAACCGGATGGCAGAGGGTTCCAACTTGCCGTGTCGTTCTATGTACACCTTATCGTAGCTATTCACCAGAATATCATTGATACTGGGATCGGCCAGGAGGGGTTCCAAAGGCCCGTAGCCCAACAGCTCATTCCTGATTTCCCGACAGAGTCGCTCCTTTTCGGGCGAAGGGAGCGGTATCTTATCTTCCGCCAGGATCATCTCGACTCCTCGGCGTAAGTCCTCCTGGAGGGCACTTTCTGAGGCTTCGGTCAGGCGGGAAAGATCCAACAAGTTAAGGAGCTTTAGGTGAACCTTGCCTTTCAACTCATTGAAAGTATCATCTTTCTTTTGCCGTTCCCGTTCTTGCTTCAAGTCCAGCCCAAAGGCCGGGGTTTGGGCAACCTGCTCCTCTCCTTGACGCTGGCGGATTTTGTCCAAGAGGCTCATAATTATTTCTTCCCCCAAAGACGCGGCAGCCATTTCCATCCAGAGCCATTGGTGGTCTTGAGCGTTTTGTCCTTGCTGATATTTCCGGCCATCAGTTTCAGTTCCTCGAATATCGGATGACGGCGACTCCCTTGTACCAAAGGCCTGCCTTCATTGATGCTGAACCCTACCTGCTTGTAATCGCAGGTTATGGTGCCTGCGAGCTTCTTGCCTAAAAATCCTTCCAAGTCAGCCAGAGTCAATTCATTTTGCCGGTCCCAGAAGTTTACCCAGACCTCGATATCGAGATCCTTTAGTTCCAAAAGGTTAAGGATTTCCAGCATCTTCTTGGCATTAGACAAGGCCGGAACGGATTGCGCAGTCACCAGCATCAAAATATCGGAGAGTTCCAAAGCCTTAAGAGTAATCTCATCGAATTGATGACAACAATCTATCAGGATAGTGCGGAATCCCAGGTTTTCCCTGATGAATCGGATAATCTTCTCCAGGTGGCCGGCGTTGATGGCCTCAGCTTCTTCCAGACGGGCCGGTGCAGGCAGAAGATAACAATTATTTTCGACTCGATAGAGGATATTTTGTAAATAAGCATTGTCCAAGCGTTCCAGATTTTCTACCAACTCGGTCATGGTGTGTTCAGGGTGGACATCGAAAAGATAGTTTAGTTGACTGAATCCCAAATCCAGGTCCACAACCAGCACCTTGCCCCGACCTTCCTGGGCCAGGAGGCTTGCAACATTGGCAACCAGAAAAGTGGTGCCTACTCCACCTTTACACCCCAGAAAAGATATGACTTGAGTGGGCTTGGCCTGAGCCTGTCTGATCTCGGTCCTGCTGACGATACGCTGGACAGCATTCTGGAAATCTTCCTCCTTAATGGGGAAGGTGAAGCATTCCTTGGCTCCGAGGCGGAGCGCTTTCCACAAGTTAGTGGTGGAGATTTCTTTAAAATAAAGAAAAATGGCGGGGCTATGGGGATCGGCCGCAGTAGTTTCGATCCACTGGTCTAATTGGGGATTGTTCTCCTGATATTCCAAAAAGACCACATCGGTGCCGTTCACTGCCTGAATAGGCAGATGATTCAGGTCTTGACTATCCACCAATTGCCCGTTACCGGAAGCATCAATAATTTGACGAAGGTATTCCTGGTTTGCTGGATCATGAAAAAAAATACTAAAAATGAAT